>JANPPO010000343.1:0-4904 GCA_031428555.1 Bdellovibrionales bacterium
TTTTTCTTCCTGAATTCTTCCAAGCACGAACAAGACTTCCTGCTGAGAAGATGATTTATGAAACAATTTAGGGGCTTCTTTTAAAACTTGAACAGCTTTTTGCGTTTGGTCGTAAGTCCAAAGCATTCGGGCATATTCAACTAGATATTTATCAGGATTAAGCTCTTTCAATTTGCGCGCAGAACGTGTTCGCTTAATTTTATCTTGATTAGCGCGGTCGACTTTCATCTGCTCTTCCCAGAAGACAATCTTTTGCGCTTTCGTTTTTGCTTTTTTTCGCGCTTTATTTAAAAATTTTTGGGCTTTTTTAGGTTCAAAATCAGTTCGGTAGTACTGACTGATTTTCATCAAAGAAGTGAAGTCTGTTAAAACAACAGGCGGGGCCTTACGGCAAAATACAGATTTTTTATCTTCGATGATGTTGGGGAAGGGGAATTCTTCGGCCCACGCAAGCTTTTCAATTCTTTCACAAGCAAGGCTTCGATCTTGCCGGGATAAATCTTTAATACTTTTCCATTCCTGAATCCAAGCAGGCTTGGATTCAGGGGTTGGAATTTTCGATTTATCAGCTGTTGAAATCTCGCATATGAAAAGGAGAAGACAACTTAACGTTAACCTCATCGGCCTTTCTCTAAGGCCTGGATGCGAACTTCTAAAGGCGGGTGAGTCATGAAAAGTCTAGCTAGTCCGCCGCGTTCCCGGTGAGAAATTTTAAGCGTCGCAAGACCATCTTTTCTGCTCTCTTCACCACGGGGCTGAACAGAAACAGTCTGAAGTCTGCGTAATGCAGCAACCATTGAATCGCGAGAAGAAAGAGTAGCGCCGCCGCTGTCAGCTCTGAATTCTCTTGCGCGAGAATAGTAAGACACTACGATCGAGCCCAAAAGTGTGAACAAGATATCGCCCAAAATCGTACAGCCAAAATAAACCAATGTTCGCGCTTTTTCATCTACCTGACTTGCGATCACATTTGCAAGTAAACGAGAAAATATTAGTGCAAAAGTGTTCACGATTCCTTGAATCAAAGTCATAGTCACCATATCGCCATTTGCTATGTGCGCTACTTCATGGGCTAACACGCCTTCAACTTCTTTTTCGCTCATGCTGTAAAGAAGGCCTGAAGAAACTGCGACTAGTGAATTTGCTTTTGAAGGACCTGTCGCAAACGCATTTACTTCAGGATTTTCGTAAATACCAACATCCGGCATTTTAGGAAGGCGGGCAGCGCGTGCAAGTGAATGAACTTTTTCAACTAAAGAACGCATGCGAGCGTCTGGATTTTGTGGATCGATGATTTTAACTCCGTAAAGAGTTTTCGCCATCCATTTGCTAGTCCAAAGCGAAACGAAAGCTCCACCAAAACCTGCAACACCAGAAAAGAGAACGATGTAGCTCGTGTAACCTGTGATGCCAAAGTATGTGCCTAGAATAGACCAGACAATACTAACGGTCGCCATAATCAAAATGTTAACTGCTAAAAAAAGTCCGATACGTTTTACCCAAGCCATTTTTTATTCCTCCGAATAAGAGTCTGCTAACAGTCGAACTAACAAGTTCTACTAAGTGTAGATCATATAAGTTCTAATGAAATAGATCATATCTATTCTACCGTAGGTAGATCATATATCTAAACATGAGGTATGCAAATGGCTTGTCAACTGCGGCTTAGGAAGTTTGTGTCTCTTTTTTCTTCTTTTGCGGTTTATTTGAGGGCGCAGCTATTCCTTTAGTCAGCCCCATATTGGCACCAGGGCCGGTATTTTGACTTGAGCTTTTAAACTCGAACTTAAACCCAGTGCTCGAATTCTCTTCCACGATGACAATGCCACCTTGTGACAATTTGCCAAAGAGAAGCTCATCACTGAGTGGCTTTTTAATATGTTCATTCACGGCTCTTTGCATCGGGCGAGCACCGTAAGCTTTATCATAACCAAGCTTCGCTAATCTTTCCAAAGCGCCTGAAGTAATCTGAAGCTCAACATTTTGAGATATCAAAGACATCTTCAATTCATCAATCGATTTCTGAGCCACTTTTAAAATAATATCCGCACTTAAGTCATTAAAGCCAACAATTGAATCAAGACGATTTAAAAATTCCGGGCTGAAGGATTTTTTAATCACATCAACTGAGAGTGTTGATCTTGAAGCTTCAAGTAAACCGATCGTTCCTTTGGAAATACTGTCAGCACCTGCGTTTGTCGTCATGATCAAAATCACATTTTTAAAATCAGCTACGCGACCTTGACCATCCGTCATGCGAGCTGCGTCCATCACCTGAAGTAAAGCTTGAGAAATATCCGGATGAGCTTTTTCAATCTCATCTAAAAGAAGAACACAAAATGGTTTTTGAGTAATCGTTTCAGTTAGTAAACCACCAGATTCAAAACCCACATATCCCGGAGGGGCACCCATCAAGCGCGCAACAGAATGTTTCTCCATGTATTCGCCCATATCAAAGCGAACAAAAGGAACGCCCAGTTGTTCTGATAATTGTTTTGCGACTTCAGTTTTACCAACGCCAGTCGGGCCTGCGAATAAAAAACAACCCACTGGTTTATTGGCAGCTTTAAGACCGGCACGCGCCATCTTAATCGATGAAACAACCTGTTCGATCGCCTTATCCTGTCCAAAAATAAGTGCTTTTAATTTCTTATCAAGATCTTTCAACTGTGCTTTTTCGCTTGAAGAAATCTGCGCAACCGGAAGTCCCGTAATACGAGCCAATGTTTTTTCAATTTCTTTTTCAGTGATCACAATTTTTTCATCTGATCTATTTTCTAAGCGCATGAAAGCACCAGCTTCATCGATCACGTCAATTGCTTTATCGGGCCAGTGACCAGCCGAGATGTGCTTTTGGCTTAGATCAAGAGCAGCTTCAAGTGCCGCAATCGTGTACTCAACCTGGTGATGGGCTTCGTAATGTTTCTTCAAACCTTTTAAAATTTCCAAAGCTTCGTGGCGTGAAGGTTCCTCGACACTAATTTTTTGGAATCTGCGGTTTAAGGCACGATCTTTTTCAAAATGCTGACGGAATTCGCTTTGAGTCGTCGAACCAATAACTGGCAAATCACCGTGACCTAAAAAAGGTTTTAATAAATTCGAAGCATCCATTGAGCCACCCGAAGTTGCACCTGCGCCAACGATTGTGTGAATTTCATCAATGAACAAAATAACATTTTTTCTTTTTTGAACTTCTTTAAGAACGCCTTTTAGGCGTCCCTCGAAATCTACACGGAATTTTGAACCCGCAAGCATCGAACCTAAATCAAGCGAGTAAATTTCTTTCGTACTTAAAATATCAGGCACTTGGTTTTCAACGATTCGCTGAGCTAAACCCTCTACCAAAGCAGTTTTGCCGACGCCCGGTTCACCAATAAGGAGGGGATTGTTCTTAGATCTTCGCGCTAACACCTGAGTCATTCGGTTTAATTGAAATTCGCGGCCCACAACCGGATCCAATTTTCCATCGCGCGCTTTCTGAGTCAAATTCACACAAAACTGATCAAGAGGATTTTGTGTCCCACCGGATTTTTCTTCACCGGACTGACTCTCACCATGAGAACTAATAACAGGCAAATCAGCTTCCGAGCCATGAGAAACATATTGAATCACATCAAATTGACTGACACCCAATTGCGACAAACTATAAACCGCATGAGAATCCTGCTCGTAAAAAAGTGCAACAAGAAGGGTTCCTTCATTGATTTGATTTTTCCCCGCACTCTTCACTTGGAGTGCCGCACGTTGAAAAAGTCTATGACAAGCTAAAGTAAATTCCGGCTGCCATGATTCAAAGCCGCCGTAGCTATCAATTTGTTCCAAAGTAATGGTCGGAATTTTAAGAAGATAATCTCTGACTAATTTTTTGAGCTCTGGAACTGAAACATTCAGTGCATTTAAAATTTCAACCGTCGCAGGAGAACTGCAGATTGAAAGTAGGATGTGTTCCAAAGTGACGAATTCGTGTCTGGCTTGTTTCGCTGTTTCTGCGGCCTCAGCTAATCTACGCTCTAATTCTCTAGTCATCATAAAAGAACCCCTCACTTTTCACTCTTCTATCATGACAGAAAAATGAGTCCCCCAGCAAGGCCAGGTACAATCAATTCCGTTAAAAACCTTAAGGAACGCGGCAGGAAAGTGAAAGAGCTTCGGGAACGTATCATAAAAATTCAAAACAAAAAATTCAAGCTTCTTTCAGAGTGCATTTGAGAGGATGTTGATTGCCTTGGGCAAATTGATTCACTTGCATCACTTTCATTTCCGCAACTTCCAAAGTGAACACACCCGCCACGCCCGAACCTTTTTGATGAACGTCGAGCATAATCTTCGCCGCTTCTTCTTCATTCTTATTAAAAAATCTTCTTAAAACCAAAATCACAAAATCCATCGGAGTATAATCATCGTTCAACAAAACCACGACATACATGCGGGGAGTCTCCACCACTGGCAAAACGTCCACACCCGCATCAGAAGTTTGCGATTCATTTTGAGACGGAGATTGCGTCATTGGTTTTTTGGGCTCGCTCATATACCTACCTTAATAAAACAACTTCAAAACGTCGACCTTGGTCCAGCGAAAACATAAAGACCTAAGGGTCCTATCTTGAGACGGGATCTTGCCTAAATAAGAGTTCCACGTCACAATTATGTCTGTTTCCGGATTAGGCAGATGACTAAAAATACGACACTTGGAACCTAAGCGGTACAGTTTTTTGATCTAGTTTATTTTTTAATACGGATTTTTTTAAAAATGCTTAAGAATGAGCAAGTTAACAATACAAAGACTCAGGAGGTCTTCAATGAACGTAGTTAAAAACAACAAGGGCTTCTCTCTCGTGGAATTGATGGTGGTAGTTGCCATTATCGGTATCCTCGCAG
Source organism: Bdellovibrionales bacterium (assembly GCA_031428555.1). GTDB lineage: Bacteria > Bdellovibrionota > Bdellovibrionia > Bdellovibrionales > Bdellovibrionaceae. The sequence goes on from JANPPO010000343.1 coordinate 4,879, forward strand.
CAGTAGCAATCCCGCAGTTCTCTAAA
>JANPPO010000344.1:0-9687 GCA_031428555.1 Bdellovibrionales bacterium
GAAGAAGCTTGGTGGTTCACCGATTGTAAAGCATTGCAGACAACTTTTATGCGATTTCCAATCGACTGTGTTTTTGTCGATTCAAAAGGAAAGATTGTAGAAATTTATCATGACGTTAAACCTTGGAGAATTGCCGGTCCCGTTTGGGAAGCATCTGGTGCAATTGAAATGGTTGCGGGAATGGCGAAACAAAAGAATTTAAATATCGGAGACATCGTAGAATGTGGGCCTTAAGGGCGCTCAACGGAGCTTTAGCTGGAAAAGTCTTTAACCTAAAGAGTGGAAAAAATCTCTTAGGTCGAGGTCCGTCATGCGATATCCACGTTGCTAGTAATGGTATTTCTAAAGAGCATTGCGAAGTTCATGTTTATCCAGACAAAATTGTTGTCGCAGATTTAAAATCTTCAAACGGAACTTTTCTAAACGGTGTCAGAATCCAAAGCGCTACTATGCGATTAGGTGATAAAATGAGCGCTCACGATATTATATTTGATATTGTGCCTGCTCAAGCCGCGAAAGCTCCTGCTCCCGTAAAGTTAAAAGTTTCGCAGACGACTCCGGCAATTCAATATTCTCAAACTCCGATGCCGCATGGACATCACCCGGCAGGCCAAGCACTTCATCATCCGGGTCCTGAAAATGTTGGCGGTGCTCCGGCGCCTCAAGCCCCGCAATATCGCAATATTTTCGAACAAGGCACGGCTCAGGTTGAAGATTTCTTGGAAAAAGTGGCATTACCTGGAGTTTACAAACTTCCACAATGGTTTGAATTCCGCTGGGTTATTGGCGGCTTTGTAATCATCTTTATCTTTGCAGTGACAATCCTTTCTATGATTCCAACTTTTAGAAGTGCAAAAGAAAGTGGAATTGGAGAAAGCTTACGCAGAGCTATGTCCGTTGCCCGGCACTTGGCTGAAATAAATCAAAAAGCTTTGTTAGATGGTAATTATGGAAATCTCAGTACTCATTCAGCTGAACTTGAAGAGGGCGTAAAAGATGTCTATATAGTTCAGAAGTCAGACGGAATGTTACTTGCTCCTGCATCCCGTGCAGGTCGAACGTCAAGCTCTCCATTTGTTCATAAAGCTCGAGCGGAAGATCGTCCACTTGCTGAAGAAATTAGTCAGACAGAAATCGGTGCGAGTGCTCCGATTGGTCAATTTGATCCTTCGACTGGTTTACCAAGCATAAAAGGTTATGCAATCGTTATATATGATGTGAGTGGAATGGCTTTAGATCAAAGCAGAGCCATCAGCTTATTTATGCAAATTCTTATTATCGCCTCATTACTAGGATCGATTTTGTTTTTCTTCCTTTCAAAGCTTGTGGAAAAACCTGTGCGTGAACTGAATACTCACCTAGACAATGCGATGAGAGAACGCCGGGATAATATTCAAATTCCTTATCTTTATCCTGAATTCCAAGCACTGATTGGCAACGTCAACTCACTTTTATCAAGGGCACTTCATTCTGATCCACAAGCAGCGATGCCTCAAGGTGGTGGGGCGGATCGCCAGCAAGAGGCGTTCAATTTAGTTAGCATTTGTGGCGTTCCTGCAATTGTCATTGGGCCAGATGATCTAGTTTGGTGTCACAATGATAAATTTGTTCAGCTTATCGGCTGGAGTGGTGCGGGAACTAGTTACAGATCAATTCCAGACTCAGCACTTCAACAAAATTTTGAAGGGCTCATTAAGAAATGCCAGGAACTTCCCTATTCTCCTCATTTTGATTCGTTAGAGTTTTCAGGACATGCATGTCAAATCCAGGCAACTGTCTTCATGAATAACGGAAGTCCTGAATTCTATATCATGACTATAATTCCAGCCGGAGAAAATGCATGAGTGCAGCTCCAGCAATGAAGCCTAGACTTAATTATAGACTGAAAATCGTAGCGGGTCCTCACCAGAACGAGATTCATTCATTAGATCAAGATCTGATTAAAATTGGTCGTGGTGATGATAACACTATTCAGCTTCCACGAGATGGCAGAATAAGTCGAAATCACATTGAAATTCAATGGACAGGTTCTGAGTTTAAAGTAAAAAACTTATCGCAAAAAAACTTCGTCATGGTAAATGAGAAAGTCATTCAGGAAGAAGCTTTAAAACCAGGAATGAAGATTCAACTTGGGGAATCTCTGATCGAAGTATTTGAAGATGGACCTATTCTTGTTCCAAAAGTAGATGGCGCACAACCTCTTGCGACGAGCACTCCTAAAGCTGGGGCTCTTGCAAAACTACGTGTTGCTTCAACTCCAGCGCCAGCTGGTGCAGCGAGACCAAATCCTCCTTCGACATCAGCTTATTCACTTCCACCAGCAAATCCAGGTGGCGCTTACACGGCTCCAAGGAAATCAGCTCCTCAGCAAAATTTTCGACCGCAGCAATCAAGCTCTAAATCGACATTCTATATAATTGCAGCTGCAGTTATCGGGTTAGTTGTTTGGCTAGCTAATCAAGATACAAAGCCAAAAGAAAAGCTAACTTTCAGAAGTTCTCAGCAGGTTGAGTATGATCGCTTACAGGTTGAAGCTGAAAAATTGAAACTAGAAGAAAGAATCAACTCTCAAAGCAATCAGCTTGTTCGTCAATCACAAGAAAACTTGGTAAAAGGTTTTAGAGACTTTCAGCAAGGTAATTACATACGCGCAAAAGAAAACTTTGCTTCAGTGTTAATTAAAGACCCTGAAAATGAATTGGCAAAACGATATTATCACCTATCTGGAATAAAATTTGATGAATTACTCCAATTCAATATTTTGCAGGGTTTGAGATATCGCGAAAAGAAAAACTATCGCCTTTGCAGATCTAGCTTCCAAGCTGCACTCGTTATGATCCAAAATAATAATAGACATCCCAAGTTCCGAGAAATTAAAGACTACTTTGATGAATGTAACCTAGGGCTCGAGGGAAGATTTTAATGACGAAGCTGGTTATACGGCATAAGGGTCAGGTCGCACGCGAAGTGATACTTGATCCTCAAAAATCCTGGATTGCGGGCCGAAAGTCCGACGCCGATATATTTCTTGATAGCGAAAAGGGAATTTCAAGAGAGCACTTTAAAATTTATCTCGAAGGTGAAATGTGGAAGTTAGAAGTCTTATCAAAACTAACAACCCTCACATCAAATAAAGAAGTCATTGCGAATGCTGATCTTTACTCTGGCTATACTTTTTCACTTCCTCCTTTTGAATTTGAACTAGCAACAGTAGAGGCAACATTGCAGATTGAGGAAGAGCTACCACCAGTTCGTGATGGTACCAATGGTTCAATTAGCATGAGTGATAGAACAATCATTCATAAAGTAAATTTGTCAGCATATATCAAAGTCATTAATGAAGAGGGTGATCTTCAACAGAAAATCAAACTTGAAGGTGGCGATACTTGGATTGCAGGTCGCGACGTTAATGCCCAAGTGATGATTTCTGATCATAAAGTGAGTAGAAGACAATTTGAAATTCGCAAAACTAATTTGGGTTACGAAATTATTGATCTTGGAAGCGTTAACGGAACTTTTATTAATGAAAAGGTTCTAGAGCCTGAAGATTCAGTTATTTTAAAAAGTGGTGATGTGATTCGTGTTCTTCACCATAAAATGGTGTTTGAAGTACTTGATCCGAACTTCTTCGACCGAATTGAAAAATTACCAGCCCTTGCAGAGCCTGAGCCCGAACCGGAACCACAGCATGACTATCTGCCATCAGAACAAGTTCAGCCTCCGCCCGTTGATCAGTATGCTCAAGAAAATTATAATCAAGCTCCAGTCGTAGACGCTGCCGCAGCCAGAACCAAAAAATTTCGAATTGGATTAGTTGCGCTTATTCTAATTGGCGGAATAATCTACTTAACTTCAACTCCATCAGAAGATGAGGGTCTTTCAAATGTTGCTCCCTCGGCCTCTGATCCACTTGCAGCGTTAACGCCGCAACAGAAGAGTGAATACAAGCAGTCCTTGGAGCTAGCAAAAAGATATCATATGGAAGGGAACTATAGTCTTTCTTTTTCCGAAGCAGAAGAAATCTTTAAGAAGTTTAATGTGAAAGACCCAGAACTTGAGCGAGTTCGAAATACTGCACAAGCGGCAATCGAATCTCAAAAGCAGTTAATCAAGCAAGAAAATGAAGCTAAAGAGCGGTTACAAATGGAAACTCGAATTTTGGCAGTTACTGCGAACTGCGAAAAGAATCTGATGAAATTTAACCGCGAAGAAGAGCTCGATAACTGCCTTGTTGAAGCACTACAATTGAATCCGGCTCATGAAAGTGTTATCAATCTAAAAACGAAAATGCAGTCAATCATGATGGATAAAGAAGCGCGTAGAGTTCAAAAATCAGACTACGATAGAAGAGTAGCGCAGCTAAAATCATTATACGAACAAGCCAAAAAGGGCGAAGCTTCAGACGACTATGTTAAGACAATCGCTGATTACAAAAAAGTAATAGGTTCAGGCTTACCAGATCCAAATGGCCTTAAAGGTGCTTCTGAAAAACGACTTGCTAAACTCAAAATTCAAATGGATTTAAAAATCAAAGAGTACCAAAACCAAGCGACCGAGCACAAAGCTAAGAATGAACTTAAGCAGGCCATTATGGTTCTAAGAGCAGCTGTGAAGATAGATCCAACCCGAAATGACTTGAGTGAACGTGCTGAAGATTTAAAAAACGAACTTCGGAAACAAATGATGGTTTATTATCAAGAAGGCGTTCTAGAGGAAAGTTTTGGAAACGTTGAAGGCGGCGACAATCGGGTAGGCGCGAAAGAAAAGTGGAAAAAAATATTGGATCTCGATGTGATCGATGGCGAATACTATCAAAAAGCGTACATCAAGCTTAAGAAGTACGGAGCAACTTAATGAACTTTGAAGAACGTTCGTATAGTTCTCATCTGATTAGGCCAAGACCGATGGTTTATATTGATCCCAATCAGAATTTCCTTATCGTCTTAACGGCCTGGGGCGCTACAGACGGGCTTAATAGAATTTTAGAAAATATTAAGCAGCATTTGCAAACCGTAAAGCAAGATGACGAGCTTACAACTCCGTTTCAAAATATTTTAAGTCTATCTGATGAAGCAAACGATCTAAGAGTCGTAACTTTAATGACAAATGATTTAGTTTTCAGAGGCCTTAATCAAGATAAGTATCAGGTTGCAGTCGAGACTTGTTTTATTAATTTAAAGCAACGTCATTTGGCCTGGAGCCAAATGGGCAGTCCTCATCTTTTTTTAAAAAAGAAAAATGAATCTCCGCAGCCACTTTCTTGTTTTCCTGAATCAAGATCTGATATCCAAAAGTTTCCGCTTCCAGTTCATTTTTTAGGTGCAGAACCAACGATATCGCCAAGATGTGGGGATCTCTACTTGGAAAAAGGTGACGAGCTTATTCTTCTCTCGTCTTCAATGATTCCAAAGGAAATTTGGAATCTAAAAAATGATTCAAGTTTAGAGGATTGGACTCAAGCCTTAGCACATAAAGATGATGAGCAACCTTTTTGGTTAGGGCGACTCAAGCTGGACTAAGTTCAGCTTTTTTTGAATTGGCCGAAGAAGATTTCGGTATTCTGGCGCCCAAAACAAAATTTCCGTCAGAGACAAGATATTATCGTCAGACTCTGTTACATCCCAAATAAAGCCTAAAGCGCGGTTTGTTCTTAGAATTTGCACCATCGCTAATCGATCTTCTAGGATTCTTTCCCAACGCTTAGTTCGCTTTTCGCCCTCTAAACTATAAATAACTTCTAAAAATAATGGATCAGTACAATTTTTGACAGCAGCGCCGGAGCGGGAATCATTGCCAACTAATTCTAAGCAGGGGGGCTGTTTTTTCATTCTTGGTAGGCTTAGGTTTTTCCCCGCTAGCCACGAGTAGTTTGGCATCTTCCAAGCCTCAGCTACTGCTTTTAATTTTTTCCAATCTCCATTTTCAATAAGTGCTCTTGCGAACCAGCTTCGAGCTTCAAGTGGTACTTCATTAGGTGGAATCGTTTGATAGCGTTCTAAAATTGACTGAAGTTTTGGTGAAATCCAATCTTCATAGGAAAATGACCAAAGAGATAAAGAATCTTTTCTAAAGTTAATACCAGGTGACGAAAATGGTTTAATTTCCAGATCATTTGCAGTTGTCCGGTAGAATTCAAAGAGGGCCTGATTTTCTTCTTTGCCGACAACGGGATTAATTTCTAATCGGTCAGACAAAGTTCGATACAATACTGGTGGCTGAGTATGAAAATAAAGTTCTTCATCGTTTAGAAGTGCGGAAAAAATTGGAGTTCCCAATTTCCACTGACCCCACGCAGATTCAATCAAATGAATTCTGCTTGTATTAAATGATGATTTTGGTTGAGTCAGGGTAATTGCAAGTGAAGCAGTCGCTGGTACCGAAGGACCAGAACTTTCTTTGAACAAATCAAATAAAGTTTGTCCCACATCCGCTAAAGAAATATTTTTATCCATTGTCCATGAAACGGGTGCATCTCTTTTTTTCTGTGCAGGTTTCCACAGCAGAGCTACTTGTGAATTTTCGCTATGGAGATTCAAACTCGAGTGGAGACCTTGCCGATCGTACAAGTTTCTTCCCTGTAGTCCCACAAGGATTAAGTGTGTTTTATCCCAGCGATTATTTTTCTTCAAACGATTAATCAAATCAAAAAGAACTGTATCGAATTCTTCAAGTTGGCTTTCAAAGCTTCTATTTCGCGCTTCACCACTTGGAGTTGTCGTTGTTCTTGTCGCATATCTTAAATCAGGAACATAAAAAGTAACCAAGAAAGGAGATCCACCAATATCAGATTGCCAATTGAAAAAACTATTAACAGAAGAGCGAAATGGTTTTAAAAAAGGGCTTTCGCTTATGTTCAGAGTGTCGTCAAATAGTTCAAATCCTGAATCAAGCCCTGATTTTCTCAAAACAGGTGGCCCACCAGAGAAAAAAGCAGTGCGATACTTTTTTTGAAGTGCAACCTGGGCAATATTCTTAAATTGTGGTGCTAAATATTGTCCTGGATGATGAAAGTCTGTCTGACGCGGATGGAGGCCTGTTAAAATACTTGATAATGCAGGACCGCTTAAAATACTTGTCGTAAAAACGTGAGTCCAGCGTACAGATTCGCGGCAAAGTAAAGAGATGCCTGAATTCTGTTCAGCCCAATCTCGACTACAATTCGAGTCCTGAAAACTTAATTGGTCTGTTGCGATAATGATATAGGAGTCCTTATTGGAGTTTTGACATCCTAAAAGAAATCCTATTATCATGAAACACACAGCAAGGGGCTTATACATATGTTGGCTGAAAAGATTATCTCGGTTGCTCATTATCTGGATCAAGTTGTTTTATGGATTCTCGTTATTTTAAGTATAATTAGCGTGGGAATGATCTTAGATAGATTATTTACGCTTCGAAAAGTTTCGGCCGAATCAAATAAAGTTCGAATTAAAATCAAAGCTGCTTTACAGGCGAACTCTGTTGATGATTTCGAACAAATCGCTCGCGATACTCAGTCTCTAGAAGGTCGGGCAGCTAGCTACGCACTTAGACATATGAAAGACTCCGGGACTAAAGGCCTGGAAGAAGTCTTTAATACGTATTCGCTCACTGAAAGACCTGAACTTGAAAAGTACTTAGGGTTTCTAGCCACAATTGGATCGAATGCCCCATATATTGGATTATTCGGTACAGTTTTAGGGATCATGAAAGCCTTCAATGATTTAGCTCAATCAACAGACGCTGGTCAGCAAACTGTAATGGCAGGTATTGCATTAGCCCTTATCGCCACTGCAGCTGGACTATTTGTCGCGATTCCAGCGGTTATTTTTTATAATCATTTTAATAAAAAAGTGAAATCGATCTTCCAAAGTTTAGAGGCAGTCAAAGAGCTAGGTCTAGCCTACGCTAAGAAAAAAGGACTCTAATCATGGCTATTCGAATAGATCAAGACAGTCCTGACATTTCAGAAATCAATGTCGTTCCATTGGTTGATATCATTCTCGTGGTTTTGATCATATTCATGTTAACTGCACCTATGATTATGAAGCCTTCGATCAAAGTAAATTTACCGAAGGCCGCAACGGGCGAGCAGACGACGCAAACTCAGCTGAGTGTTACGATCGCTGCGAATGGAACTCTTACTCTAAACGGAAAGCCAGCTGATACAGCAGCAGTTTCCGCAGAGGCCGCGGATGCACTTTCAAAAAATCCTGATATTCAAGCTGTGATTGCAGCTGATAAGGATGTTCCTCACGGGACAGTGGTTCAGGTTTTAGATCTGATAAAAAGCGTTGGCGTGAAAAAATTTGCGATCAGCATTGATAAAAAATAATTAAAACTTGCACTATTGTTTTACTCTGAGACGATCATTTATTTTTTCAAATTCAGTCGTTCTTTTTTACATTTGTTCTCATCTTGAGACGGGCAAAACCTAAAACATTAAACCTTTGAAGCCGATAAGTCAGATGAATGACATTACGTTTGATTGGTTTTACTTTAGTTGCTTTGAGTCTGGTGAACGCCTATTCTTTTGCAAAACTTTATAGCACGACATACGTGTCTGATGATTCCTTATCTATTAAGGCGCCTCGTATGCCGGCTGCGATTTCACCTCAAACAAAAATGCCCGCTCTTGATCTCAACACTCGCTTAGCACTCGATCTCAACTGTAATCTAAATCATAAAATGGCGGGACTTAAAGTGATGGGTCAGTGGGCACAGCTTAAGGGCCGAGTTTGTGAAAATAAAAAACTGAAACTAGTAGAGATTACGAATCTGAATAATGGTTTTACAGCCTCTGTTTTTGAAGTCGGTACTCAGAATTACCAAACCGATCTGATTCAACTTGTTCAAGGTGCCAACAAAATTCGAGTTAAAATCACTCCGGAAAAAGGCTCTGTTGTAGAGCAAACCGTGATCATTAACAGTCAACCTATCTAGCTAGAATCTTTAAATTTAATTTGAATCTTATACGTTGCGAAATGTCGTTTGATAAGTCTTGCCCTTAAAGGGTGCATTCTGTAGTTTCGATGCATGGCGGAACCGGCATTGGATTGGCGCGAATTTAAAAACCGAAGTGATGTTCATTGGGCTCGAAAAATTTGGCATATCGTCACAGTTTTCGGCATGTTTTTGGTTTACCAATTAGCATCGTATTCTGTTTCAATGACGATCCTGATTGTGGCAGCTGCCGTACTTATTCCTTTCGATTATTTTCGTCTTAAATATAAAAAACTAAATGATATCGCTTTGATCTTTATGGGTCCGCTTATGCGACGAACCGAGATTCAGGGCGCAGCTGGAACAAGTTATTTACTCGCTGGTGTTATGTTCATTGCAATTCTTTTTCCAAAGCCAATTGTGGTACTCTCGCTTTTATTTTTAGCATTTGCTGATCCCTTGGCAAGTTACGTAGGCATTCGTTACGGCAAAGATAAAATTTTAGGAAACAAAAGCATTCAGGGTTTTTTAATGGCCTTTGTCGTTTGTTTTCTCCTGACGTTTATCTTTTTGGGAAGCTACGATTTAACGACCAGCCGACGATTGATTGTTTCGGTTCTTTGTGGAGCTGTCGGCGCACTTGCCGAACTCATTCCGATTGCAAAGTTAGATGATAACTTAACGATGCCTATCATGTCGGCTTTGGGAACATGGGCTGTTTTCCAATTATTTGGACTCAGTTTTTCTACTGCGCTGATGGAGTAA
>JANPPO010000345.1:0-7123 GCA_031428555.1 Bdellovibrionales bacterium
TTCTACAATCGCTGATGGTATCGCAATCAAACGACCTTCAAAAATCATGCTCGATAGCTTCATTTCAAAATACGTCGATGAAGTCGTTACCGTCACCGATGACGAAATTGCCGAAGCCATTGTATTTTTACTTGAGCGAGCGAAAACCGTAACCGAAGGATCTGGTGCCGCCGGTTGGGCCGCCGTCATGAACCGAACTTTAACTCTGGGAAAACGAAACTGTGTTCTCTTGTGCGGCGGAAATATTGATCTTAATATCATTTCAAAAATAATCGAAAAAGGGCAAATCAGACGGGGACGCCTGGTGCAACTTTCCGTCATCGTTGAAGATATTCCAGGCCGCCTTCATCAGCTCACAGAAATTATCGCAAAAACCCGGGCCAACATCCTGCAAGTACATCACGACCGCCTTTCTCACGGTCTTTTTTTACGAGAGACAAAAATCGATTTTGAATTAGAAACGACCAGTCTCGACCACATCGAAATGATCAAGCAAGCCGTCGCAAAAATCGGCGGCCGCTTAGTCTAGGTATTTTAAAAATTCGAACTAAATAACTCTCTAGTATTTGGACCAAAGTCTCTTCACTAATTCAGGTGTATTTCCGATAGATACTCTGAATCGCGTAAGTAGAGGAGACCATCTATGAAACTCACATCATACATTCTGTTATTAGCTAGCCTTGCAATCATAGGCGGTTGCGGTGGCGGCGGTTCAACTGCAGAAGATGTTGGTAATGGCAGTGGTGGAAGCGCAGTTTTGGACACAGATGAATTCTATGTCGGAGTTGGCAATCCTACAGAGGTCAAATCTCACGTGAGAACAGCGGGATCGTTTGGTACGAGTTGTTCATTGCCTGCGACTTCAACCAGCCAGGATTTAGTGTGTATCGTTGATGTTCCAGAGGGTGATATTCAATTCAACGGACTGAAATTGAGTTATAACGCTCCAAAAAATATGTGTCGCTATCTGACGCGAAGAACTTATTGGTTTTATAATCAGGAAGTTGGAACCGGTCCTACAGCAATTGAAATTAACAAAACTGTTAATGCTATGAATCTCGTGACCTCATATCAGTGCTCGATTGATGGAGGCGCGTTTGGCGTCTGTACAGGATTCTCTGAGATTGATATTGATGCTACAGACTCGAGTGTAACTTGTAAATATGATCTAACTAGCGTTGGAAAAAAGAATTGTTGCTTCGGTGAGTACACATTCACGAAAAGAACTTTAAATTCCAGTACCGGGGTTACCACTGTTGAAAGTGACAATGTCGATTGGGGCGGCGACATGAAGTTATGTAGTGGCGGACCAGGTCGTACTAATTGGGAAAACTATTCGGATAGTGGTACGCCAATTGGTGTAATTGAACCTGCGTATGATGGTTTGAAAGCTGATTATACAATTACTGCACCTATCAAATCAGCTAATGATGTATACAACATTTCAATAGCCAACTTTTATACGCCCGCTTTGCATACTCACGATGGATACACTGATCTGCGCGTGTCTACTTTGCCTTACTTTATTGATCCGGTAGATGATCGAAGCGGTACGCTTTTATCTTCAGCCAATCCTGCTTACACTTTCGAATGTAAAGATGAATCTTACGAGACTACAAATAGAATTTCGGTTTATGTTCGAGAATGGGATGTTTACACTGATTACTTAGCTTATATCGCAACTGCTGGTGTGACAGAAGTTCCTGACAGACCAGGCGAGATTGAAGGCGTAAATTGCGATGGCGTCGGCTCTGATTGTAATGACAGATTTGATCTTGATGATTTCATCACGGAGATACTCGGTGGACCATATGTCACGACGACACCTGCTGATCGACGCGAGAATTTTCCAGAACAAGACTACCCCTAATTAAATCGACAGCGCGAGTTGGAACTGGGCACCTGGCTTCAACTCGTGGGTTTCGATTTCTCCGGCTTCGACTCTGAACATTCGGCAGGGCTCGACTAACTCGATCACCAAAGAATGATCTTCTGTGCGAACTAATTTGAATCCGCCTGCCGATTGGCCCCACGTTTTTTGCAAAGCATCCGTGCTGATCGGTGATTGATCTTTGAATTGAAATTGCATCCAGCCATCGACCGAACACTTCCAGTTTTGGACGGGAAATTTCATTTTCAATAATAACTGCTTCAAGTGAGATTCAATAAATGGAAAGCCTAAGAAGTTGACCTGTGCGGGTAATGCGGGTTCTTTCACGCTAAGCCAACTGGATCTTGGCTTCGTGATATGAAAAAACTTTTCAGTGCCGCTATTGTAATACGTTTTACATTGTAAAGCGTGCACGCAGGCGAAAGTGACTAGGGATTCTGTCATCGATTCAGTTAAACCCAATGTGTGACTTGCGGTACTTCCAGTTAAATCGACTGCGAAAAGATCCTGAGTAATCGTAATTTTAGTTGATAGAACTTCGCCAGTTTTTGCTTTGGATTTATGAAGCGCTTCGGTCCACGGAGTATCATTTAATTTATCAGCCAATGTTTTTTTCGAGAGTTCAAAATATTTTTTAAAATTTGCAGGAGTGAGGCTAGCAGCTTTCCAAGCAATGTACTGAGATAATTTTTGAAATTCAGCTGTGATGAGCTTTTCAAATGGAATGACTTTATCTAAAAAAACGGGTGGGACTTGAGTGTTCGGCTGGCCTTTTATTTTGTAGGGCATAGGGGGAAGTCGTAAGCCCAAAGTTTCCCATTTATCTGTTGTGTTCCAAGGGCCATCGTTTTCAACTCGGACGGACCAGATGATGTTATCGATTCTTCCGACGAAACTGATGCCGAAGGGATTGTAGCCCCCGCTTTGGGGATCGTTGACGGCGACCCAATCATGGTTTTCAAGTGGAAAATATTTTGAAACGAAGCGGGCGGTTTGAATGGTCGAAAGAAATTCAGAGCCTGATTTTGATTCTACTAAAATCAAATCACCTTCTAAAGTGAGGAACGAGTACGAAGTGCAAGTCTTTTGAAATGCTTTTCTTAAAAATTCTAACTCGATCATGTGGCCTTTTCTATATATTGAGAAAGCTCGGATAAGTTTGGTACTGCATCTTGAAACTTGATTTCGATTCCCTTTAAATTTTTAAATTCATCTTTTAAAGTTTGTCCCAAAGGTCCAACGACCATCCACTTTCGGGAAGTGGAAAGTTCCAGCATATTTTGTGACCAGAGTTTTAAAATTTCGACCGAGATTTGGTTTTTAAAGTTCTGCACGTGTTCTGTGTTTTTAAATCCTGATAAAGAAGAAAGCATTCGCTGAGTACGTTCTTCAAAATCAGTTTTCACTTCGAATTGTTTTTGGAGTGTTTCTCTGGTCATGATGACATCAAGAACGGTGGGCTTAAGGCCGCGACCCAAAAACAAGGGCCCTGGTTCGTAAGAATCAGCTTTACCTAACCAGGACCAAGCTCCAAATAGATTTTTTTCTAATGTTGTCGTCGGCTGTGTTTTTAATAATGTCACATTCGGTAATGCCGGTTTCGCAGCGATAAGACCCCACGGTGTCCATCGCTGATTCTGTTCTGGTCCGATATGAAAACATCCATCCCAGTCTAAAACAAAAACGTCACAGTCAGAGCTAATCTGCTTTTTCGCCCACCTAGAAATAAGATGAGTCCATACCGAAGTAAGACCATAACGACTTTTCGAACTCGGTTTGATTTTCAAATCTTCATCGATCCAACTAATCGTCGAAGTCATTTGAAGATTAGTTGCGATTGTTTGCATCTCTTCAGTTAATTCTAATATTGAGCCTGAGCAGGAAGCATTTAATAAGTTTCTGCGCCAATTAGGAAGCATTTCGGGCTGAAGTATTTCGTAAACAAAATTTTCATAACCGGCTTCAGCGAATTTCGCTAATACTTCATTGGGAACTTGTACCTGCCAAGCGACTCGCTTAGGAGTTTCTTTTTGAAGTGCCGCAATTGTTTCTGCAACCCACTCATCGGTCCAAGCTTCAGGTTCAGTGAACACAAGAGATTCAGAATGAATCGGCGAACTTTGAGTAACTTTAGTTAATTTCTCTAAGCCTTTAGGGAAAACAGCAGCGACAGAGCCACCTAATCGAAGACCCGACAGACGATCAGCAAATTCATCAAGAAGGATGATCTCTTTTATTTTCGGCGCCCAGTCTTTTAAAAAACCTTCGATTTGAGAGCGGAATCTGTGTTTAGAATAGAGCCACCGATTGCTAGCGCAATTTTGGCCAGTGTCATCTACGACACTAACGTCACAAAAAGAAAGGCCCCGGTGTAAAAAAAATTTCATCTGTTGAACCGCAAAGACCTCCATGCTAACTCAACTCTTACCATTCTCACAACTGAGGAAAATAGACATGAGGATTTCTCCAGAACTCAAAAACCTTGTTCCTTACAAACCCGGGAAGCCAATCTCGGAAACTCAGCGGGAATACGGTCTCAAAAAAGTCATCAAACTTGCTAGCAACGAAAATCCACTGGGTTCAAGTCCACTAGCACTTCAGGCAGTCAGAAATGCCTTAGAAACAATGCATTTGTATCCAGATGCAGGTCACTACCAGATGATCCAAGCTGTCAGTCAAAAATGGGGAATTCCGCAAGCTAATCTGGCATTTGGCAATGGTTCAGATGAACTCATTGATTTACTTTGCCGGATTTATTGCGAACCGGGGCAGGCTGTTTTAACAATTCCACATGCATTTGCTGCCTACGAAGTAAGCGCCCATGCAAATCGGGCTCAGATCATTTTTTCCAAAGCTGATGAATTAGTGAGCACATATCAGGCTCATAAAGAAAAAGTTCGAATTGTTTTTATTCCAAATCCCAATAATCCAACGGGCGAATATCTTAACGGGACGGTGATTAAGAATCTTTTAGAGGCCTTCAAAAACGAAGAAGTGTTGGTAGTTTTTGACGAAGCTTACAACGAATTCGTTAGAGCAGAAGATTATGTCAGTTCGATGACCGTCTATAACCAGTATAAAAACGTCGTTGTTTTAAGAACATTCTCGAAAGCCTACGGCCTTGCGGGTTTCCGGGTCGGCGCCATGATTGCGCCCGAAGAAACAATTGAAGTATTCAACCGCGTGCGCAAACCCTTTAATGTCAATGAAATGGCTCAGGTCGCTTTGGTTGCTGCTCTGCAAGATGATGACTTCATGAGAAAAACGCAAGAGATCACGTGGAAAGGTCTTGATTACTTTTACAAGAAACTCCAACAATTGGGATTGTCGTTTTTGAAGTCCGAGGGGAATTTTGTACTTTTCGATACCGAGAGAGATTCAAGCCAAGTGTTTGAAGCTTTGCTCAGAAAAGGAATTATTTTAAGACCGGTAAAAAATTATCGGCTGCAGACTCAGCTTAGAATGAGTGTGGGATTGCCTGAAGAAAATGAAGCGGCAATAAAAGCTTTGGAAGAAGTTCTTCCATTGATAGAAAAAATTAAGAAATAAGATGTATGGATATTGATATGGGTTGGGTTGTAACGATTGATGGGCCGGCAGCAAGTGGTAAATCCACCGTTAGCCGAGAATTAGCAAAACGTTTGGGTTGGCATTGGGTTTCAACGGGTGCTTTCTACAGAGGTCTTGCTTATGCAGCACTTCAAAAAAAGATTTCTTTTGATGATGTTCCTAAATTAATTGAACTCAGCTATTCAAATGAATGGTCCGTTGAAATGAATGACACTAAAACAAAAGTTTTGTTTCAAGGCCAAGATGTTTCTGAACTGATCGGCCGAGAAGATGTGGGAAACTACGCTTCGCAAATTAGTCACTATTCTGAAATCAGAAAAGCTTTACTTGAAGGTCAACGTTCATGCTCTGTTGGCAATGTAGGCTTAGTTGCTGAAGGCCGCGACTGCGGAACGATAGTTTTTCCTCAAGCGCAGGCGAAAATTTACTTAACGGCTGATCAATCTCATCGGGCTGCTCGTCGGGCTGCTGAAGAAGGTCAGAATCAGGAAAGTATTTTAGCCTCTCAAAAAACTCGAGACGAACAAGACTCAACTCGCGCAAATGCGCCACTACAGGTTCCACAAAGTGCATTTGTTTTAGATACAACTCACATGAGTCTCGATGACGTGGTCAAAAAAGTTGAATTTTTTGTTCGCGAGAAAATACCAGTTTAATTCATGGGTGTTATTCTAAGCGTTCATCAAGCAGAAAAAAACATCGGCGCACGCATCTTATTCAAAGATCTATCTTTTGGTCTCAACTCTGGTGATAGAGTAGGGCTCGTCGGCCCTAATGGTTCCGGCAAATCGACATTGATGAAGTGCCTAGCAAATCTTGATCATTTAAATAAAGGCAAGATCACGTGGGCTGGTTCAACAAAAGTCGCCTATGTCCCACAAAATCCAAGATTTACTAGCAACCAAACAATCAGAGAATTTTTAGCTTCAAAAGGCGGAGTCGAAACTTCAAAAAACCATGATTTGGATATGGATGAAGAAGTTTTAGCATGGGAACTCATTTCTAAATTTGATGTTCCGGTTTATGATTTCGATCAAAAATATTCTGAATTTTCTGGTGGCGAACAAAAGAAAATTCAAATCATTCAGGCCTTCATTCAAAAGCCCGATATTTTATTAATGGACGAGCCAACGAATCACTTAGATGTCGAAAGCATCATGCAGCTAGAAGAATTTCTAGAGGGCAAGCGCGACATTACCTTTTTTATTATTTCCCATGATCGCTTATTCCTACAAAACGTCGTTGGCGAAGTGATGGATTTAGATGCCAGATACAAAGATGGTTACCTCAGAATTAAAGGTGGTTACGCAGAGTACTTGGAAATTTCTCGTGAAATGTTCCGCGTGCAAAACGTTCAGCAAACAAAATTAGAAAACGATTTACGCTGGGAAACCGCTTGGCTTCGTCGTGGTGCAAAAGCTCGTCAAACTAAACAAACTGCACGAATTAATTCAGCCCACGCTTTGCAAGATGAAGTTGATAACTTAAACGAGCTTAATCGAAAAAAGAAAATTAACCTGAATCTTAAAAGCCATGATCATATGCCTCAAAAGCTTTTAGAGATGGATAACTTAAGTCTTGGTCGCGGAGACCGCATATTCTTCAAAAACCTAAATCTCATCGTCAGTGGAAAAACCAGACTTGGACTTTTAGGGCGAAACG
>JANPPO010000346.1:0-12285 GCA_031428555.1 Bdellovibrionales bacterium
CACTATTTTATTAGCGGGAGCATCGCTAGGCATGCAGTACTATGTTAATAATTTAGCTGATTATGCTGCGACTTACGGAAGCATTGGTGCGGTTATTATCTTAATGCTTTATCTTTACATCGCAGGACTTGTGATTCTTCTAGGATCGGAAGTGAATGCTCTGGTCGAGCATCACAGCCCGAATGGAAAGAATAAGGGCGAAAGAATTAAAAACCAGATGGAAAATGCGAAGCGATTTAATTTAGGACCGAGACCCGATTTCTCGGGTGAAAAACAGGAATACAGATCAAAACCGGATCCTACATTAGACATATAGGGCGCGAGAATCTTCAAGCTGATTACTTACAAGCTCCGACATCAACGCGAGCTGCCTGAGACGCTAGATCAATCGTTAAACCAACAACGCATTCACCGGTCGCTTTACGGGCTTTGTTTCGAGCCTGTTCGCAATTTGGTAATGAGCCAAAGAAAAAAGTCTTACCGTCAAGTTCAGGCATTCTGCTATCGACCATCATGACTTGAGCCGCTTCAGGGTTGCAAAACACAGTCGCAAAAGCGCTGCCATCTTGACCATAAAAGCGATCCACTTGAGCAGTAATTTGCTTTGAGTCAAATATGCGGAAAGATTTTTGTGCCGCCTGTACTTGGAAAGCAAAAAATACCGTAAGAATGACTAAAGCAAAAGTTTGAGTGGGCATGGAATCTCCTGATTTCGAAGTTATTTAAAAAGGTTACCTTGAGTTGTTACAGCCGTGTAAGTCTCTTGCTCATCAGGTGTACCGTGTACCATTGTAAGTTTCTTTTTTTCTACCTTAACGATGTCCATATCGATAACAAACATAGATCCGCTACGATTTACTAAAACCTGAACAAGTTCGAGTTGTTTGTCGTCGGTTTTTTGACCAACAAACACGTAAATGTTTGCGAAACTGCTTTGTTCGTCTAATTCGAACACAGGTGACACGATTGTCGTATTAGCTTCTTGTTGGAGATTAGATACCAATTGCTTAGGTACAGTTTTCATTTTTTTAATTTTACGCATGAACGAATCTTGGCCATCGCTGTTCAAAATCTGAAGTCCAACAAGCTGGATATTTGCAAAAGGATTTGAAACTTTTTTAGAAGCAGCCTGCGCAGATATTGAAACCAAGACTGAAAGAACAACGGTTGTGATAGCTTTTGAAAACATAAAATCTCCTATTTGTTGAACACACGCCCGGGTTATACGTAGTTTAGTTCAAAACTTCCACTTATTTAAAATCTTAACTGTAAAAAGTTTGTGTCGATATTTTCGACAGCCGCTTTACATGATTGTGCCTTTGGTGTTTCCAGGCTCTGCAGGCAGGGGAATAAACTCTTGGTCATCGCCTGGGATTTTCTTAAATTTCTCAGTTCCCGGGCCTGGGCCCTTGTTCCATTGTTCTTTTGCGAGTTCAATTTTTTCTTTCGAGCTCGAAACAAAGTTCCAGTAAATAAATCGTTCGCCAACAGGCATTCCACCAAGAAGAATGACTTTTGAATTTTCAATTGCTTCGAAAAAGAGAGCTTCTCCAGTTCGGGCGACTGCCATTGTGTATGGCTCTATTTTTTGGCCACCAACGAGTAAGTCACCTTCTAACAAGTAGGCGGCAGATTGCTGACCATTTGTTGGAAAAGTAAATTTTTTCCCTTTGGGAATTATTGCTTCCAAATAGAAGAGTTCTGAAAAAGTTTTGACTGGGCTTATTTTTCCATACGCGCTGCCAACTAAGAGCTTGAACTCGACACCTTCAATAGAAAATTTTGGTATTGTTGAGGCCGGATGATGAGTGAATGTTGGGTTTGTATCCTCGTGCTCTTTGGGAAGGGCCACCCAGCATTGAATGCCGCTCATTTTACTGCCAGTTTCCCGTAACTCATTTGGAGTTCTTTCGGAGTGAACAATACCTTTTCCTGCAGTCATCCAATTGATCGCGCCAGGCTCTATCAACTGACTTGATCCAAGGCTATCCTTATGGTGAATCTTGCCTTCGAAAAGATAAGTCACAGTTGCTAAACCAATATGGGGATGAGGTCTGACATCTATTCCTTGATCAAGATGAAAAAGTGCTGGTCCCATGTGATCAAAAAATATGAAAGGTCCAACCATTCGATGTGTCGCATAAGGAAGTATCCTTCTGACGCTAAAACCACCGAGATCGCGTTCTCTGCCAGTTATAACAAGTTCAAGTTTATTCATGAGATTACTCCGCGGTGAATGGTTGACAGACACTTGAGGCATTTTATAAGGTCAAGTTAAGCGGGGGCTCCATGAAAATCAATCAAGCGCTAGTGATTATTGTATTTACACTTATTTCAACACTTAGCTTAGCTTCAGTTGTAACTGAAGATTTAATTTTGAACCCTGACACTAATGCAAACAAGTTAATTGGCAACTGGCGCTCACAACGTCCAAATTTAGGTAACGGGATGACTTTTGATGTTCAAATTAGTTTCAGACCCAATCGGGTTGGTCTTAAAATGAATTGCCTGTTTAACGACGGCGTACGACTTTCAACAATCGTTGAAACATTTTCAACTTATAATTTTACTGATCGCTATGAAATCAATATTCAAGGTTATGATCAAAGTGAAGCTGTGGCCGGAAACAATGTTTGCCGCGCAACTTTAAATCCAAGCCGCTGGTATGCCCATTTCGATGGTCTAAATAGATTGATTCTGAACGCACAAACGCCGTTCGCAACTCAGTATACTTTAGTACGGTACTAAACGATTTCGTTTATGCCAGAATTCCTGGCGAAGGATTTCGGCGTTCGTTTCTCCATGCTTCGACAGCTTGCGGAGCATTTATATACTCATCGTAAACCGTGTCGCAGCCGAATCCAGAGGCAATATTGGCAGCTTTGTATTCAGCTTCGGTCAAACCGAACGCTTGGAGAATCGCAACTAGGAGTGCGTTATAAGTGCGGCCATGCCCTTGGGCATTTTTATAATTGATATATCGACCAGTTCTGATTTTACCGCTAAGACCGCCAGCCATAAGACATTGCATATCGCGGTAGTTGTGACTTTTTCCATCAGACATCACGTTACCCCAGAAGACTAAAGAGTTATCAAGGTAAGTGCCGGTCGTGCCTGGTTCTGGAACATTTAATTGGTTAATAAAATAAGAAAATTGATTTGCGAAGTGTTGAGTAATTGCCAAGATTTGTTCAGAAGCCATATTTCCATGCGCATATTCAGAGTGCCATTGGCCAGGGCAGTTCACTCCATTCACAAGTCCAAAGCGAGTGTTGTCACCAAAAACGCCGCTCATTGCGATTGTTCCGATGTTAACAGCTCCGCATTTGATTGCGGCGATCATAAGATCCATTTGTTGTCTAAGCACGCGATTGATGTCGGCGACTGGTGCATCAGAGTAACCATCTAAACCATTTTGCATTCCCGTGGGCTTGACACAAATTAGCGGTTGATCCGCAACAACAGATGTTTGAACCTGGTTCAGAGTATCGATGTGTTCTTGTAGAAGAAATTTCTCAGCTTTTGCTAACTTAGGACTCGCAATTGTTCTGCGATAACTTTCTAAAACTTGATCGACTACTTTTAGCTTTCGATCATTTGGCGCTTGAGTTGTTGTTGAATTACCAAAGATGGAATTGAAAGCAGCAAGTGGACTTAAATAAGATCCTGCTGGCTGCATTAAATTTGATGAAGCAGTATACTTCCAAGAAATTTCAGTTTCGCCAACGCGAAAATTGAGGTGAGACTTCGGATCACTTGCAAGCGGATTTGATTTTAGATTATTAGCTAATACAACGTCCATAGTCGGGCCACGTTTTTCAGGTGCTTCGTAGTCAGCCATCGCAAGGTTGGCACCTAAAATTGAACTTGAAGCGTGGCCGCGATTTCTCCAAAAACCATCGAGACCATTGATCAACATGAGTTTATCGCGAATAGCTCCGTTAAACTGTGCGCCTAAAATAGGAGAAATATTTCCAGAGATATCTCGCATGAGCATTTCTCTCATGTTGAGGACACCGGTGACGGCTCTTGCTTTTGCATCTTCGGTTGCATTGGGATACCAGTGTGGAGCGTATCGCCCCTCATCTTGGCCTAAACAAACAAAACGAAGAGGCACGGGGCCGGCAGCATAAGCTTTTGGTAAAAGACTTGTTAAAAATGGAATCGCGAGCAGGGTGCCCCCGGCTCCAACTAAAAACTGTCTTCTGCTTTTGCTATGATAGATCATTGTATCCCCTTAATTTAACGGTCCTAATTTTTTTAACAAGAAGTCTGGCGCTTTTGTGTAGGCCTTTAGCATTTCAAGCATTGACCCACCGGATTTATTAACAGCATCGTACATGCCGGAAAGAGTGCAACCATCGCTGGCAACGGCATCTCGGCCTGTATTGTATTGTAACCACTGTTTAGCAAAACATGCCTGTCCAGCAGGACTTTCAGCCATTGCAGATTGAAAAGCAGCTGCACCAGTCACTGGTAAATCAGTCAGCGAATTAATATTGGGAGAAACTGTAGAATTGATTGGGTGATTTGCAAGCATACCGTTAGAACTAACAGTCTCGTTTACGCGATATCGGCCTAAGCCATCGAAGTTTTCAAAAGCAAAACCAGCCGGATTAATTCGACTATGACAAGCCATGCATTGCGGAGCGCTTGTTTTTGCAGCTACTTGATCGCGTGTGCTAGCGAGTGGATCAAATGGCGTGTCTTCATTTACGGTATCTGCAGGAGGTGCGCCCATCGGGTCACATAACATGTGAATTCGGGCATGCACTCCGCGCTTGATTGGATTTGATCTTCCAGTTGAGTCAAGTGCTAACATTCCAACTCGAGTTAGAATACCTTTTCGTTCCGGGCTTGCTAAACTAACAGGTACAGAAGACGGAGCAATTCCATAAACACTTGCGATGTTTGCACTCTTTGGAATGGCAAGTGAAGTAGTCATCAAGTCTTTATAGTTAGACCTTTGAGTCCAGATCAGATGATCCATTAGATCAACTATTTCTTGGCGTGAATCGTTTTTGAAAGTGGAAAGATTCAAACCGTTTGCTTCTGCAGCACCCACTGTAATATCTGGAAGATAATCAAGTCTTAGCCATTGAGAGTAAAAAGATCTTACGCCATCGCGAGCTTTTGAAAGCGCGAACAAACGCTCGACTTGAGTTTGAAGTCCCGCTGCATTGTTTAATGATCCAAGTCTTGCTGCTTCGAAGAGTTCTTGATCGGGCATTGATCCCATAATTCCAAAAGATAATCGAGAAGCGATTTCATAAGAATTAAGCTGAAACAAATCTGCTCTTCCGTTTACCGAAGTTCCATTGTCTTCCATTTTGTATAAAAACTGTGGAGCTAGTATGAGAGCTTGAACAACACGGGCCATTCTGTCCGGTGACGAGGTACCGCTGTTGTAAAGGGTCGTGAAAGTTGTTTTTTCGGTAGCAGTTAACGGGCGACGAAGTGCACGCATTCCAAAAGTATCTAAGAAGCTTGATACACAATCAGTTGGCACTGTTGCGGCGCTAATACATGTTCCACCAATAGCATTCATTTTAGCTGTATTAGCGGTGATTACATCAGCTGCCCGCGCACTAAGATCAATATAGGCATCTAGTAGCTGTCGGCTCATACCATTTGGGTTAGTCGAATCAAAAACTCTGACCGAAGGTAGTTTATTTGTAAATTCAGGTTGCAAATCCGCGAGTGGAACTGAAATATCAGCATAAGATAACTGTCCCTGAAAAAGATCCAAGATCGTGTTTACGTATTCACGCTTTGTAAGACGTCTTAAAACTGAAACTCCTGTGTCACCAGGAGTGCAAGCAAATGGATTCGCTAATCCGGAACTTGTTTTAACAAGAGCCTTTGCGATTGCATCAACCGCCCCAGGTTGTAGGGTTCTTAAAAAATTCATTGATGAAACGTTCGTGATGGAATCCTGAATCTGTGCAGCGGTTCGGTTGAGTTTTGCAGAAGATGCCAGAGCTCCATGGCAGCCGGCGCAGTTTGCAGCGTAAAGCGCGACTCCATCATATACAGTTGGCATAAAATTAACTGTCCAACTGAAAGAGCCAACTGCTGAATTGTTTCCGGCATTATCAATTGCACGAACTTGAAATACGTGGGCCCCTTCACTTAAGGAAGCGAGCGCTGTTGGGCTTGTGCACGCCGCAAAGGCCGCGCTATCAAGAGAACATTGATACGAAGCGACCATTGACCCTGAGTCTGTCGCCATAAACGAGATGCTTGCACTTGTTTGAAGAGTTGGTGAAGTCACATTTGCAGATAGCACCGGAGTTGATGGTGCAATCGTGTCGACTGCCCACATTGCAGTAACAGCAGCACTTCTTGTTCCCACTGCATTAATTCCGCGGACGGCAAAAATGTGATTACCTTCTGAAAGAGCACTCAGTATTTTAGGACTTACGCAAACGGCATAAGCGCCGCCATCTTGAGAACATTCATAGCTGGAAAGTGCAACTCCGCCAGAACTTCCAGCAAAAGAAAAAGTAGCAACTTTTGAATTTGAAAATGCAGCTGGTTTTGCTGTGATCATCATAATAGGTGCATTCAGATCAACGGTCCATGTAACCATTGACTCGGCACTCATGTTACCTGCGGTATCGGTCGCTCTTACTTTGAAACTGTGAATACCTGCGGCTAGACCAGTCAATGTTGCGGGGCTTGAACAAGCTGTCCATGCGCCATTATCACGTGAACATGTAGTGCTGCCGATTGTGCTTAATGAATCCATTGCCGTAAAAGTTATTTCAGCAGAAGTGTTACCAGTGAATGTCGCAGGTGATTGAGAAATGTTAACAACAGGTGAAGTTCCATCAATTCGAAAATTATAAATTCGCTCTTGTGCGGAATTGCCTTTGTCGTCAGTAGCACTAATTTTTAAAGAATGATCGCCATCAGCTAAGTTAGTTAAGTTTAGTTGGCGGGTCGTACAATCCATTGCCGGAGCAGAATCCAACTGACAGCTAACGGATTGAAGTGACGCTTGCGCATCGGTGATAACATTAATATTAACTGTAAGTGAGCGCGAGTTAGAAAGGGTAGGAATCGGAGCGACTAAAGATACTTGAGGAATTGTTAAGTTAGAACTGCCTAATGAAGCTTGACCCAGAAAATCTTTATCAACAGAAAATCCATTGCCCGAGCAGTTTTGAAAAGCAACGACAGTGACTGCGCCCGATAAAACGGTTGCAGCAACTTTAATAAGCTTCGTTTTTAAATCTAATTTCATGAACTTCCCCATGCCCCATAAGTGTCGGTACTTATTCAAGATTACTTCATAAAATAGTAGAGAAGCTGATTAAAAGTGACTTTGTATTAAAATGATACGACGAGGTTTTGGTCGAACTCAAAAAAATGATTATTGCTTAGACAGAGCTGCGGAAGGCGATGCCAGATTTAGCATATTCAGCGGAAATAAAAAACCGGCAAGGTCTTGCTTCAAAGGGAGTTTCCCATTAGCATTCCATGGAAATCTGTGGAAGCAATTATCAATTCTTTTCTTTTAGTTTTTGTAAGTGAGATGGGTGACAAAACCCAGCTTCTTGCACTTGTGTTGGCCGCCCGTTTTCGGAAGCCTGTGCCGATCATGTTTGGTATTTTATTTGCGACACTTTTAAATCATGCGCTAGCAAGTTATCTCGGAACCTTTATAACCCATTTTATTTCATCGGAAATTTTGAAGTGGATTTTGGCCGGAGCTTTCATCGGATTCGGGCTTTGGATTTTAGTTCCTGACAAAGATGAAGGGTTCGAAGCTAAACACAAATGGGGTCCATTTCTAACAACTTTGGTAGCTTTCTTTTTTGCCGAGATGGGTGATAAGACCCAACTGGCGACTGTCGCATTGGGCGCAAATTATGCAGCTCCAATTTTGGTGACATTGGGAACAACAATTGGAATGTTGGCTGCGGATGGACTAGCTGTGATATTTGGTCACAATTTTACGGATCGAATTCCTATGACCTGGATTCATCGGGGCGCAAGTGCACTGTTTATTCTTTTTGGGATCGGAATTTTAGTAGGTTTCTGATTTTTGTTCATTAGCATATTTTTTCGGTATTAGGTTTGCAGTCTGTATGACTCTAGGGCTATTACGGGGAGTTTATGCTCATATTTCGCCTCACTTTTGTTAAATTTCTATTTTTGCTAGTCCCATTTTGCTCTTACGCGCTGGAGGTCCCGGTATCTTCTGCGCGCTCTGTGGATCAATCTTGGCAAGCTGCTTTGAGTGAGCAATACGAAATACGGGGACTACCGTCAGGATCGACTCATAATATTGATTCACAAAGTGATCATTCAATTTTAATTGTAAGCCCGATTCCTCAATGGAATTTGGGAATTGAAGCTTTGAATACTTTTACTGTTCTTGCTCGGACTTCTAGAAGATATCAAAATCCTAATTCAGGAAGTTTCCAGCGTCGTGCACCCTGGTATTTTCCGACTGACGGCTGCTACGCGAAAGCTGCGCATGTTTCTTCAGTTGCAAAAGCAAAGGGTTATCTACGCCCAGGAAAAATCTTTGCATATGGAGATTTGGAATTTAATTCTTCTTATTCCAAAGACCGCAAAGTTACATATTGGTCTTATCATGTCGCTGCGGCCTACCGAATCGGCTCTACAGTTTATGTTATTGATCCTATGGTCAATCCAAATCGCGCCATTACTTCTGCAGAGTGGGTGAGTCGCATTTCGCCAAATCCAGGCGCTGTGAAGATTGCACTTTGTGATGGCAATGCCTATTCTCCTTACAGTAGATGTCGCGGTGGTAAAGGTAATGGGGCTTATACGGGCCATGTCCTTGAGATACTGAAGCAAGAATGGAATCATCTGATTTACCTTGGGATCTCGCCAGTTTCCTTGCTCGGACCAGCTGCGCTGTAAATCTTAGACTCATCAAAACACAATATCGTTTAATCGTTTGTATCACTTTGATAAAGCAACTCATTTTTATTTTAGTCCTTATTCGAATGTCTTAATATTGTAGCTGGATCTCAAATATTCTAGTAACGCTCAATTTGTGGATCCGCTTGAAGAACAAACGTAGTGAAGAAAAATTTAGCAGTAGTCATCGTATTGGAGATAATATGAAGTATGTATTAGTGTGTCTTTTGTCTCTAGCTGGTTGCGCCCATCAAAACGTTTCGCTTAATAGTGAAATCGATTTAAGGGTTCCAGCAGCATCCACGATTAAGCCAAATAATATAGTTTGTGCTTACGGATTCTATGTATCGGAATATGAAGATTGCCGACCAATTGAAATTCTAACGGTGCCCAAGGTTGTTGGTAAGACAGTTCAATGCCCTGAAAAGTATAACTATATTGGTTCTACTTTCGGTGCAGATGATAAGGCCTATTTAGTTTGCGATCTCGATCGATAGATCGCAAACCAGGGAGATATCCTAATTACAGTTGTCTTCTAGTTCCAATCTCATTGCTTGGTTTCCAAAATTTGCAGTACACGATCTGTGTTGATCGTGTACTCGAACAAAGTGAATACTAGCAGTTTCAGAATTTTCATCTATCTCAAGCAAAGCCCAGTGTGCGTTACGAGGTGCCAAGTAGCGAGCTTGTACGCGAACGCCACCTTCATTGTAAGAAACTGCAGTTTCATTGCGTACTTCTCGGCCTGCGCCTGCAACAACAGCGGGGATATCACCAAAAGTTAAAAATGAACTCATGTGATCATGACCCAGCAAAAGGGCCGTGATTTTTGAACCGTATATTTTAAAGACATTCCGCATGGCGACTTGGAATTCTTTTTTTTCACCCCAGGTGTGTGACTGTGAAACAGTATAAGTCGGGTGGTGATAGACTAAAAAAATCAGCTTCTCTGATGCTTTTTCTAATTCATTTTTAAGCCAGTCAATTTGTTGAGTAACGTTTGCTTTATTGTCAGAATTTAAAACAATAAATCGGGCGCCAGCTTTTACGATTGAATAATATTCTGCCGGCATTCCGAAATACTGCATTTCAGCTTTGTAGCCGCCGTTATGATTTCCGATTGCGACGATATCAAACATAAAATCTTTATTCTTCCAAGAATCCCAAACAGAAGAATAACTGCCAGAGTAGAGATTATCTCCGGGCATGACGATAGAGAATACTTGTTCTCTTAAAAGAGAGGCTTTGAGCTGATCAAGCGCTCTGCCACTTTTTCCTGCATCACCGATGACGGCCATTTGCTCTACTGAAATCTTAGCTGAAGCAGGGAAAGAAATAAACCCTATAAGTGTAATGAGGGCCATTGATGTTCGAAATAATACTTGTGACATGAATCCTCCTTGATCCTGTTAAGTAAATTATGTTTACCAACATCAAATCAAGAGGAGCGGATTGCGTACAGTCAGACTTTAGTCAGAATTCGGTTAGACGGAAAAGTCTTTTCGAAAAATTACATTCCCCTCGCTACCGTAACTAGTAGCTGAAAAACTTGCGCCAGTTCCATTCGCGATTGAATCAATCAACACATAATTTCGTTTGCCTGTGCCAGCAATTCTTCTTTTGTTTGGAACTACATCAGGAGCACCCGGAAAATTAAGACTGTGCATCGAACTGGAGGTGATTTCATAGGTTTGATAGCCTAGCATTTCTTTTTCAATTTTCGAAATCTCGGTGTAATGAACATCACCAGATGCAAAAATTACTTTCGAAGAAAGATTTTTGATTCCTGCGATCAAGCTTTTGAATTGTTGACCGTGATCTCCAGAAACAGATTCCTTCCAAAATATGGCAGGAACGATTTGTGAGCCATTTATAAACCAAGTGGGTCCATTTTGTTTGTTCATAAGGTCAAACATCCAATTAACCTGTTTTTTACCCCAATGAGCGTCGGGATCTTTAGATCCTTTAGGTTTACGAAAGCTGCGGTCGTCCAACAATAGAACTAGCTGAGACTTATATTGAAATGCAGTGCTGACCCCGGGGCCCCGAACTAAAAAGTCACAATACTTTTCTTCTTGCGCGAAGAAAGAATTGAAATTTTCTTGAGATTCTTTAATAAACGGATAATTTTCAGAGTGAGAATCGTTTAAGCCAAAATCATGATCATCCCAGACAGCTATTATGGGAATGAGCTTTTCACTAAAAAATATTTCCAAAGTCATTCGTGCATCACAAAATCTTTTCCACAAATGAGCAGGATTTGCGCCCGTGCTTGGAGCACCACTGTCTGCATAAACATGATCGCCGATAAAAAAGACGACTTGTGGATTTTGCTTTACAAGATTTTGCCAAATCTCGGGCCTATGTTGGCCTTCATCCATACATGAACACATCGCAAAGCGCAGATTTTCAGGTGTTGTGTCGAGGGTGCGAAAGTCTCTTTTATCTAATGGGGTTTGATCGGCTAAATTTAGAACGATAAGCGAATATTTGTCTTCAGCCGAAAGATTAGAAAAATAGGCTTTTGTAATCTTAAAAGGTTGGCCGGGCATCGAGATAACTTCAAGATCGTCCGGAACCCATTTTTGATTCATTGAATCAAGCGCAAAGATTTCGAGGTCTACCTCAGAATTGTAAACGACAGAAAATTGAGTTTTGGAACTATCTGTAGCACCTTGTAAAATTGATGGAGTATTACGTTTTTGAATTTGTGGAAGCGTTTTAAACTCTTCATCAGCTAAATCAATTTCTTGCGCTTCCACCTTCGTCGCTAGAATTCCAACTACTGCTTGTACCAGACCGATCTTCAATATATTCCTGCGATAAATTTTCAACCCAACCTCCATGTTGCGTGACAATAGCTCAGCACGAATCCTAAAATAGCTTGAGTCAATATTACGTCACGAAATGCAGTTTTTGGTTATGAATTAATTAAGGTTTATATAAAAACTCGACTATCACGAATTGAATCCAGTTTAATTAGTGCTAGGCATATACGGCTGCCAGGCTGATAGGTTTTTGTACTATCCCAATTTGGATATATGCCACACATAGCTGCCGAGCCCGGGGCCTCTGGTTGCCAATTCGTGGCAAAAATCTAAAGTAGAGTGATGTTTTCTGAGATTTGAGTGATTGTTTTCAGGAGAGATTTCATTTCTAAAATTCAATAAAGATCCTCGATAAGAATATTGAGCTACGCTTACCGAGAATCTTAATTAAAATATTTGAAGTAAATTAATATTTAAGTGGAATTCTTCTGTGACCAGGCGAGTGAGCTGGATCTTGAGCTACCATCGGATTTGCTGTGCCACGGTTTTCAACTGATTTTGTATGTACAACGGCTGCTTTCGCTTTAGGCGCTGCTTTCTTAGCTTTCACTTTAGA
>JANPPO010000347.1:0-14858 GCA_031428555.1 Bdellovibrionales bacterium
AGTTGTTTTGGGCGTTACGATTCACTTACTTCTTAAGGCCTTCGCGGGTGCTTTCGGTGTTGTAGCTCGTTTAGTTGATTACGATCTTGTACGTCACGGATTACCAATAACTGCGGGACTTCTATTATTCGCGATTTGCCAGTTTCACCCAAAAATTCATGCATGGGCAGAAGAAGTAGTAGCGGAAGTACGTAAGGTTGTTTTTCCATCTCGTAAAGATACTGTTGCAATGACTATTTCAGTAATCGTGATGGTTCTTATTTCTTCAGTGATCATTACAGTTATGGACTGGGCTTCTGGCGTAGGTCTTAATTCATTGATCAACATGGTAAAATAATAAAGAAAGTTTTTTCGGCGAAGAAAAAAAGTCTTCTCAAGAAAACCTTCCAGCGAAATTTTAAGTTCCTTCGAAATTGAACTACAGAGGTTATGAATGGATCAGTCATCAGATAAAAAGTGGTACATCATCCACACAGCAACGGGCTCAGAGCAAACAGCTAAATCGGCTATCGAAGAACGTATCCGTTCTCACAAAATGGAAAAGTTTTTCGGAGACATTCTCATACCTGCAGAAAGTGTTGTTGAACTCGTAAAAGGTCAAAAGAAGGAAAAATCACGTAAATTTTTCCCAGGCTATATGTTTATTCAAATGAATCTAACAGAGCAATCTTGGCATCTAGTTAAAAATTCTTCAAAAGTAACAGGCTTCGTAGGTGGCGGTAAAACTCGTCCTCCAGAAGTTCCTGAAGCTGAAGTTCTTCGCGTAACTCAAGCTATGGCCGGAATGGGTGAAAAACCACGTCCGAAGGTCAAATTCACTGTAGGCGAAAGCGTCATGGTAACTGATGGTCCATTTAGCAATTTCAACGGTACGGTTGAAGACATCAACGAGGACAAAGGCAAAGTGAAGGTACTGGTCAGTATCTTTGGTCGTCCAACTCCAGTTGAATTGGACTTTGTTCAGGTTGAAAAAACTTAAATCAATTCAGCCCCTAAAATCATTGGTGACTAACTGAATTAAATAGCTTAAGAAATTAAGCCTTAATTAATTATTAAAAACATAAGCCTGAATGGTTCGGGCTTATGGATAAACAACTATCATGTAAGGAAGTGGGAAAATGGCTAAAAAAGTCACTGGAATGATTAAACTCCAGATCCCGGCAGGGAAAGCAAATCCAGCTCCTCCCGTTGGACCGGCACTAGGCCAGCATGGTGTGAACATTATGGAATTCTGTAAACAGTTTAACGCCCGTACTCAAAAAGACGGCGATAACGTGATCCCTGTGATCATCACTGTTTACGCTGACCGTTCATTCACATTCATCACAAAAACGCCGCCAGTATCTAATCTTATCAAAAAATCTTTGAAGCTCGAATCGGGTTCTAAGATGCCACAAAAAGATAAGGTTGGAAAAATTAAACCAGATCAAATCAAAGCAATCGCTACATTGAAGATGCCTGATTTGAACTGCTTAAAAGTCGAGTCCGCTATGTCTCAGGTTGCAGGTACTGCAAAGAGCATGGGACTTGAAGTGATTGAATAGGAGTGAACGATGTCTGGCAAAAAATTTGAAAATGCAGCAAAGCTAGTCGAGCGCTCTAAAAAATATAAAGTAGAAGAAGCATTCTCACTTGTTGTGAATACTGCGACTGCTAAATTTGACGAGACTATCGAAGCAGCTTTCCGCTTAGGTGTTGATCCAAAGCAATCTGACCAACAAGTGCGTGGAGCAGTAGCTCTTCCTCACGGTCTTGGAAAAGTAGTACGCGTTGTCGTTTTCGCAAAAGGTCCAAAAGAACTTGAAGCGAAAAACGCGGGTGCTGATTACGTAGGTGCTGATGACCTCGTAGAAAAAATCCAAGGTGGCTGGCTCGATTTCGATAAAGCGATTGCAACGCCTGATATGATGGCGACAGTTTCTAAAGTTGCGAAGGTCCTAGGGCCTCGTGGTTTAATGCCGAATCCGAAAGTCGGAACTGTTACTATGAATGTTGGTGCAGCAGTTGAAGCAGAGAAAAAAGGTAAGCTCGATTTCCGCGTTGATAAAGCCGGAATCGTACATGCTGGTATTGGTAAGAAGTCTATGGGCGGTCAGAAGTTGCATGAAAACTTCAACGTTCTTATGTCTGCTATCATGAAAGCAAAACCACAGACTTCAAAAGGTATCTACCTTCGCTCAGTAACATTGTCAGCGACAATGGGACCTGGTGTGAAAGTTGATACATTTGCAGCCGGTGGAGCAGAAGAAGCATAATTTAATTTTGATCTGCGCTTAATCACTTTGGTTAAGCGCAATCTTAAAAGACAACTCATCGATCAAAGACAGTAGGTGAGACTCAAACAAAAGCTAGAGCGTAACAGCTAAGGCAAAAGTAAGAGTTTCTTAAGTTTAAAAAAGCCTGCCGAGATATGAAGAGGATCTACCTCCGAAAACTCAGTCGATGAAATACAGGGTTCGAGACTTCAAGAAAATCTCTTCTAAGGGGATTTTCAAAAGGTTATTGAGTCCAAAAATTTAACGAAAGGAGGTCCTCTTATGATTACACGCGCTAAAAAAGAGCAAGATGTAAAATCGCTTAAAGACAAATTCTCTAAGGCGAAGGGGGCTTTCATCATCGATTTCAAAGGAATGAAAGTTGAGCAAGTGACATCACTTCGCAAAAAACTTAATCAGTCCGATTCCGAGATGAAAGTCGTTCGTAACACTCTTGCAAGGCTCGCTTTCAAAGATCACCCATCTGCTGAAAAAGCTTTCTCAAACAGTATGACAGGTACGAATGCTATCGTATTTTCTTACGGTGAAGTGAATGCTACAGCTAAAACTCTTGCTGATATGGCTAAGGACGTAGAAGTTCTTCAGATCAAATCCGGCATGATGGATGGCAATCCAATGGATGAAGCTAAGATCAAGTTCCTGGCGTCGTTACCTGGCAAAGACCAGTTACGTGCCCAGTTCTTGTCGGTGCTAAATGCCACTGGAAGCAAGCTCGCTCGTTGCTTAAACGAGTACGTGAAAAAACAACAAGGTGGCGACGCAGGTGCTGAAGTAGCAGCTGCTCCACAAGCCTAGTTATTGAGTTCTGCGAAAGCAGGAAACGGTAGCTTTAAAAAATGAAAATTTAATTAATTTAGGAGAAATTTATGTCTTTAACAAATGATCAATTAGTAGAAGAGCTTTCTAAGAAAACAGTTTTAGAAATTGCTGAACTTGTAAAATTATTAGAAGAAAAGTGGGGCGTTTCTGCTGCCGCTGCAGTAATGGTTGGTGGCGGTGCCGCTGCCGGTCCTGCTGTTGAAGAAAAAACTGCATTCGACGTTATCCTGGTAGAAGCTGGTCCTAACAAGATCAACGTTATTAAGGAAGTTCGCGCGATCACAGGTCTTGGACTTGCTGAAGCAAAGGGCTTAGTTGAAGCTGGCGGAAAAGCAGTTAAAGAAGGCGCTTCTAAAGAAGACGCTGAGAAATTCAAAAAGCAGCTTGAAGCTGCCGGC
Source organism: Bdellovibrionales bacterium (assembly GCA_031428555.1). Lineage (GTDB taxonomy): Bacteria > Bdellovibrionota > Bdellovibrionia > Bdellovibrionales > Bdellovibrionaceae. Next base: position 3,494 of record JANPPO010000347.1, read on the forward strand.
GCAAAAGTTACTGTTAAGTAATCTATTGTTGTTTGGCAAAAAGGGGAGGGGCGTCAAAAGTCCTTTCCCTTTTTGTATTTTAGCGGTAAGCTTTGCCGTTCAAAACCTTGATTAATACCAAATTATATTAGTTTTTGTTTTATTTTATAAAAATGTGGGTCTGTGTCTCCTCCCCGAATTGGAAACTCCGCTTGCTTCAGCGATAAAAGAAGATCTACGGAAGGCCGTTTAAATAGTGAAATCTCATTCGAGAAATCAGATAAGCGACCAACCAAACTCAGAGGAGAAAGAATGGAATTGACACCGGTAACGGCATCCAATCTTCGTGTTCGAAAATCTTTCGCAAAAAATAAACAAGTTATTGATATCCCAAATCTGATTGAATTGCAGAAGCGTTCTTACGAAGCTTTCTTGCAAAAAGATGTAGATCCAGATCGTCGTCCAGACACAGGTCTGAACGGTGTTTTTAAATCTGTATTTCCCATCTCGGATTTCAATAACACTTCAAGCTTAGAGTACGTGAGCTACACTCTCGAAACTCCTAAGTATGACGTTGAAGAATGTCGCCAGCGTGGAATGACGTTTGCGGCTCCGATCAAAGTGACAATGCGCTTGATCGTGTTTGACGTTGATGAAGAAACTGAAGCTCGAAGCATCCGTGACGTAAAAGAACAAGAAGTCTATATGGGCGAAATCCCACTTATGACTGCAAACGGTTCTTTTATCATTAACGGTACAGAGCGTGTTGTTGTGTCTCAGCTTCACAGATCACCTGGTGTGTTCTTTGATGATGACGGCGGAAAAAACAACGCTTCTGGAAAATTAATTTATTCTGCACGCGTAATTCCATATCGCGGTTCTTGGTTAGACTTTGAATTCGATCAAAAAGATCTTATTCACGCTCGTATCGATCGTCGTCGTAAATTTCCAGCTACAATTATCTTAAAAGCTCTTGGTTACAACACAGAGCAATTGTTGGAACATTTCTACGATCAAGACGAAGTTTATCTTAAAGGTAAGCAACTTTTCAGAAAATTGGATATCGAAAGAATGGCTGGTCAGCGTGCTGCTGCCGATCTAGTTGATCCAAAATCTGGCGAAGTATTAGTTAAAGCGGGTCGCCGTGTAACTCGTGCGATCGTTAAGAAAATGAAGGATATCAATCTTTCAGAGATTGAAGTTCAGCCTGAAGATTTAGATGGAAAAGTTTTAGCTCGTCCGTTGATCGATGAATCAACTGGTGAGATCATCGCAGATGCGAATGCAGAACTTTCTTCTACTTTGATCAAAAAGGCGTTGGCTGCGGGAATTACTGAATTCAAATTGATCTTCTTTGACGGTTTGACTGTTGGTCCATTCCTTCGCAACACTTTGTTAGTTGATAAGATTAACAACAAAGACGAAGCACTTATCGAAATCTATAAGCGTTTACGTCCTGGTGAGCCTCCAACTTTAGAAGCGGCAACTGCTTTCTTCCAAAGATTGTTCTTTGATCCTGAATCTTATGACTTATCTGAAGTAGGTCGTATCAAGATCAATCACAAATTCGGAATTTCGATGGAGGAATGCCCTCCTACATTCAGAACTCTGACGACTAAAGATATTCTTTCTACAGTTCGTACTCTTGTTGATTTAAGAAACGGAAAAGGAATTGTAGACGATATCGATCACTTGGGTAACCGACGTGTTCGTTCAGTAGGTGAATTATTAGAAAATCAATATCGCATCGGTTTAGTTCGCATGGAACGCGCAATCCGCGAACGTATGAGCTTACAAGATGTGGAAACGATGATGCCTCACGATCTCGTGAACGCGAAACCTGTTAATGCCGTAGTAAAAGAATTCTTCGGTTCTTCTCAGCTTTCTCAGTTTATGGATCAAACAAATCCACTTTCTGAAATCACGCATAAGCGTCGTCTATCAGCCCTCGGGCCTGGTGGTTTGACTCGTGACCGCGCTGGTTTCGAAGTACGTGACGTACATCCGACTCACTACGGTCGTATTTGTCCAATTGAAACTCCAGAGGGACCGAATATCGGTCTTATCGCGTCTTTAGCAACTTATGCCCGAATCAACCACTACGGATTCATCGAAACTCCTTATAGAAAAGTGGAAGAAGGAAAAGTTTCTCAAGCGATTACTTATATGTCGGCTCTTGAAGAACAAGGTCACATTATCGCTCAGGCTGACCGTGAAATGGCGACTGGTAAAATCAATCAGCAGAACGTAACAATCCGTCGTGACGGAGAGTACGAGCTCGTTGATAAAGATAAAGTTTCTTTGATGGACGTGTCTCCTTCTCAGCTAGTTTCTATCGCCGCTTCTTTGATTCCATTCTTAGAGCATGACGATGCGAACCGCGCTTTGATGGGCTCGAACATGCAACGTCAAGCAGTACCTCTTTTAAGATCTCGTGCTCCACTAGTTGGAACGGGTGTTGAAAGACTAGTTGCTCGTGACTCTGGAACTTCAGTAGTTGCGCAAAATGATGGTATCGTTGAAGAAGTTGATGCTTCACGTGTTGTAATCCGACGCTTCGCTAAAGGCGGGGAATTGGGCGCAAACGTAGACATCTACAATTTGACTAAGTACCAACGTACTAATCAAAACACATGCTTCAATCAAAAGCCGATCGTTAAGGTGGGTGATAAAGTTTCTAAAACTGACATCATCGCTGACGGTCCATCTACTGAGTTAGGTGAATTAGCACTCGGTCAAAACATCGTGGTCGCGTTCACTCCTTGGATGGGTTACAACTTCGAGGATTCGATTCTCGTTTCTGAAAGACTTTTGAAAGAAGATACTTACACTTCTGTTCATATCGAAGAATTCGAATGCGTTGCGCGTGATACTAAGCTTGGAAAAGAAGAAATCACTCGCGATATCGCAAACGTTGGTGAAGAAGCTCTTAAAGATCTTGATAACTCAGGTATCGTTCGCATCGGTGCGGATGTTAGACCTGGAACTATCTTAGTTGGTAAAGTGACTCCGAAGGGCGAAACTCAACTTTCTCCTGAAGAAAAACTTTTACGCGCGATCTTCGGTGAAAAAGCCGGTGACGTTCGTGATACTTCTCTTCGCGCTCCTTCTGGTGTTTACGGAACTGTTATCGATGCTCAGGTTTACAGCCGTGAAGGTTCTGAACGTGACGAGCGTCTTTCTATCATCATCGAAGAAAAGAAGCGTAAGCTTGAAAAAGACTTCGGCGTTGAACAGAACGTTATCCGAAACAATGCGATCTCTAAACTTCGTGACATCGTTGTTGGTAAGAAAACTACCGGCGTACTATTGAATGAAGATGGATCTCAAAAATTATTAAATAAAGGCCAAGACATCACTGTTGCGGACCTTGAGACTATCCCATTCGAACTCTTGTCATACATTCCTTTGGAACAAGAATTAGAATTCCAGGTGAACAAAATCATCGATGGCGCTCGTAACCAATTGGATGCTGTGAAAATGGTATTCCAAGAGAAAATCGAACGTCTTAAAAAAGGTGATGAACTTCCTCCTGGCGTTATCAAGATGGTTAAAGTTTACGTTGCTATTAAACGTAAGCTTCAAGTCGGTGATAAATTCGCCGGCCGTCACGGTAATAAGGGTGTTGTTTCAAAAGTATTACCTGTTGAAGACATGCCATACTTAGCAGACGGAACTCCTGTCGACATGGTTCTTAATCCATTGGGCGTTCCTTCTCGTATGAACATCGGTCAGATCTTAGAAGTTCACTTAGGTTGGGCTGCTCACAACTTGGGTAAGCAGTTATCTGCTTATATCCAAAATTGGGATTCAAAAGCTGCACGTGAAGACTTAACACACATTTTCGGAGACAAAGAAATTTCTGAAAAAGTGGCGCAAGCTGATGATGAATCAATTAAAAAATTCATCGTGACTATGAAAGACGGCGTTCACGTTGGAACTCCAGTGTTCGAAGGAGCACGGGAAAAAGACGTTAAGGATTTATTAGCGAAAGCAAACTTACCTTCAACTGGTCAGACAATCTTGTTTGACGGTCGTTCTGGTGAGCCTTTCACAAATCCTGTGACTGTCGGAATCATGTACATGTTGAAGTTACATCACTTAGTGGAAGAAAAGATCCACGCTCGTTCTATCGGGCCTTATTCTCTCGTTTCTCAGCAGCCTCTGGGCGGTAAAGCACAGTTCGGTGGTCAGCGTCTTGGAGAAATGGAAGTTTGGGCGATCGAAGCATACGGTGCCGCTTACTCACTACAAGAATTCCTTACAGTTAAGTCTGACGACGTGGCGGGAAGAACTCGTATGTATGAAAGCATCGTAAAAGGCGAAAACGTTCTAGAACCAGGATTGCCAGAATCTTTCAACGTACTCGTGAAGGAATTGCAGTCATTAAGTCTAAACGTTGAGTTGATGGAGTCTGATATTTTAACAGACGACAACTTGGATGAAGCACCAGCTTCTGAAGATCAACCCACGCCGCAAGCAACACACTAGGTATTAAGAAAGTTTAGAGGTAACACTTGAGAGATTTATTAAATTTTTTCGATAAACCCAAAGATCCGCTTTCGTTTGATGCCGTTCGTATTTCTCTGGCTAGCCCAGAGATGATCCGTGATTGGTCATTCGGCGAAGTGAAAAAACCAGAAACCATCAACTACAGAACTTTTAAGCCTGAACGTGATGGTTTGTTCTGCGCGAAGATTTTCGGTCCAATCAAGGACTACGAATGTTTGTGCGGTAAATACAAGCGTATGAAATACCGTGGCGTTATTTGCGAAAAGTGTGGCGTTGAAGTTACACAATCTAAAGTACGTCGTGAAAGACTTGGTCACATTGAACTTGCAACTCCAGTAGCTCATATCTGGTTCTTGCGTTCATTGCCTTCACGTATTGGTAACCTTTTAAATCTTTCTTTGAAAGACGTAGAAAAGGTTCTTTATTGCGAAGCTTATGTGGTGATCGACGCTATGGAAACAGCACTTCTAGAAGGACAAGTTCTTTCTGAAGAAGCTTACCAAGCAGCTCTTAACGAGTATGGTCCTACATTCCGCGCTGGCATGGGCGGCGAGTCTGTACGTGATTTATTAAGAAAAATCGATGTGGAGTATTTATCTAAAAAACTTCGCATGGAAATCAAAGAAACTAAATCTGAAGCTCAGATCAAGAAATTGTCTAAGCGTCTAAAGGTTGTTGAAGCTTTCAAAGGCTCAACAAATAAACCTGAATGGATGATGCTTGAAGCTCTTCCAGTTCTTCCACCGGATTTACGTCCGTTGGTTCCTTTGGATGGTGGACGTTTCGCGACTTCTGACTTGAACGATCTTTACAGACGGGTCATCAACAGAAATAACCGTCTTAAGCGTCTTCAGGAATTAAACGCTCCAGATATTATCATCCGAAATGAAAAGCGAATGTTACAAGAAGCAGTTGATGCTCTCTTGGATAACGGTCGTCGTGGTAAGACCTTTACTGGTCCAAACAAACGTCCACTTCGTTCTCTAAGCGACATGCTTAAAGGTAAACAGGGTCGTTTCAGACAAAATCTTCTCGGTAAACGTGTGGATTACTCTGGTCGTTCTGTAATCGTGGTTGGTCCAAACTTGAAACTTCATCAGTGCGGTCTTCCAAAGAAGATGGCGTTGGAACTTTTCAAACCGTTTGTTTACAACAAATTAGAAGAGCGCGGTCTCGCAACAACAATCAAGCAAGCTAAACGTTTAGTTGACCAAGAGGTGACTGAAGTTTGGGATATCTTGGCTGAAGTTGTAAAAGAACATCCGGTATTACTCAATCGTGCACCTACATTGCACAGACTTGGTATCCAGGCGTTTGAGCCAGTTCTTCACGAAGGAAAAGCGATCCAGTTACATCCGTTAGTTTGTACGGCGTTCAATGCCGACTTCGACGGTGACCAGATGGCTGTTCACGTTCCATTATCAATCGAAGCGCAAGTTGAAGCTCGCGTATTGATGATGTCTACAAATAATATTCTTTCTCCTGCCAATGGTAAGCCAATCATCAATCCTTCACAGGACGTTGTATTGGGACTTTATTGGTTAACTCGTGTTCGTCCTGCTGCAAAAGGCACTGGCAAGATTTTCACAAGCGTACAAGAAGCTCTTTACGCTTTTGAAACTGGCTTAGTTGATCTTCAAGCTGCGTGTAAGGTTCGTATCAATGGAAAGTTGCAAGATACCTCTGTTGGTCGCGCAATCTTAGCTGACGTTGTTCCTCAAGAAGTTCCTTTTAACGAAGTGAACGTCGTCATGAACAAAAAGTCGATCGCAGGTCTTATCGATAAAACTTTCCGTTTAGCTGGTGCGAAAGCAACTTGTATCTTGGCGGATTCAATCATGCAGTTGGGTTTCAAATACTCAACATACGCAGGTATGTCGATTTGTATCGATGATATGATTATTCCTGAAAGCAAACCAAAATTAATTGGCGATGCTGACAGCCAGGTTCATGAAATTCAACAACAGTACGACGAAGGTTTGATCACAGATGGCGAGCGCTACAATAAAGTAGTCGATATCTGGGCACAAACGGCAGACAAACTTGCTAAAGAAATGATGAACCAGATTGAAAAATCAAAATTCATTATCGATGGCAAAGAAGTTGTTGGTCCTTCATTCAATCCGATTTTCATTATGGCTGACTCTGGAGCGCGGGGATCTGCGAACCAAATTCGTCAGTTAGGTGCGATGCGTGGATTGATGGCGAAACCATCGGGCGAAATCATCGAGACTCCAATTACAGCAAACTTCCGTGAAGGCTTAACTGTTATTCAGTACTTCATTTCAACTCACGGTGCTCGTAAGGGTCTTGCGGATACAGCTCTTAAAACTGCGAATTCTGGTTACTTAACTCGTCGTTTAGTTGACGTGGCTCAAGACGTTGTCGTGAGCATGCATGATTGCTTAACTGAAAATGGCTTAGAAGTGACTCCACTTTACGAAGGCGGAGACATCATTCAAGCAATCGGTGAGCGCGTGTTAGGTCGTACGACATTAAAAGATGTTGTTGATCCTACAACTAGCAAAGTTCTTGTTAAAGCCGGCGATGAAATCACTGAAACAGACATCAAGATTATCGACAGCCTTGGCGTTGATAAAATCCAGATCCGTTCAGGTCTTACGTGTGAATCTCCACGTGGCGTGTGCGTGAAATGTTATGGTCGTGATTTGGCTCGTGGTCATACAGTTAACTTAGGTGAAACTGTTGGTATCATTGCAGCTCAATCTATCGGTGAGCCTGGTACTCAGTTGACAATGAGAACGTTCCACTTAGGTGGCGCGGCTTCTAAGTCAGTTGAACAATCGGTTCATACAACTCGTCATGATGGTGTTCTTAAGCTTAACGGTGTTCAGCATGTTGTGAACCGTCAAGGTAAGTTGACTGTTATGAATCGTAACTCTGAAGCAACCATCTTTGATGATTCTGGTCGTGAGCGTGAGCGCTTCAAGCTCGTGTACGGTACAATTTTGAACTTCAAAGAAGGTGACAGAGTCACTAAGGGTCAAAACGTAGCAGAGTGGGATCCATACTCAAATCCGATCATCGCCGAAGTGACTGGTGCTATTCAGTATCAGGACATCGAAGAAGGTGTGACGATGCAAGAGCAAGTGGATTCTGTAACAGGATTCGCTACTAAAGTTATTACTGAAACTAAATCGACTGATGTTAAGCCAACTATTTACCTAGTAGATGGATCTGGTAAACCGTTGAACTTGCCTGGTCGTGAATTACCAGCTCGTTACTTATTGCCAGTAGGAGCTCAGCTCCTCGTGACAGAGCAACAAGAAGTTCATGCCGGTGACATTATTGCGAAGATGTCTCGTGAAGCTTCAAAAACAAAAGATATCACGGGAGGTCTTCCTCGCGTGGCTGAATTGTTCGAAGCTCGTAAACCTAAAGAAGCAGCAATCATTTCTGAAATCGACGGTTACGTAACTTTCGGTAAAGACGTGAAAGGTAAACAGCGCGTGATCGTGACTCCAGAAGTTGGCGAACAGCGTGAATATCTAATCCCTAAAGGAAAAGCTGTAACTGTTCGTGAAGGTGAGTACGTTCGTTCAGGAGATCCACTCATGGATGGACCAACTAATCCGCACGATATCTTGGCCGTACTAGGAGAGAAGCCTCTAGCTGCTTACCTAGCTAACGAAATCCAAGAGGTTTATCGCTTACAAGGTGTTGCGATCAACGATAAGCATATCGAAGTTATCGTTCGTCAGATGCTACGTAAGGTTGAAATCGCTGATCCAGGTGACACACGTTTCTTGACTGGCGAACAGGTAGAAAAGTATGCCTTCGCAGAAGAAAATGAAAAGGTTACAAAAGAGGGCGGACAGATCGCAGTTTCTAAACCGTTATTGCTTGGTATTACGAAAGTAAGCTTGAGCACTGACAGTTGGATTTCAGCGGCTTCTTTCCAAGAAACTACGAAGGTATTAACAGAAGCGGCTATTAACAGCCGAACTGACAACCTGCGTGGTCTTAAAGAAAACATTATTATGGGTCGCTTAATTCCTGCTGGAACAGGTTTAACGTCTTATAAGCGTTGGAAAGTTATTGTTAAGGAAGACGATGAGGACATGGATCTCAGCCTTCCCGGCATAACGGCACAACCACAAGGATAGTTTTGAATTGGGCTTGACCAGATACAGGCAGAAGTATAGATTCCTGCGTCTGGTCAAGAACCGTAGCCTCAACATGGTATTGCAACTCAAAGTTGCAAGTGACTAGCAAACGAATGGTAATCTGTAAGGAGTTTAACAGTGCCAACAATTAATCAGCTCATTAAAAAAGGGCGTGAAGTTCAAAAGAATGCAACTAAGTCTCCAGCACTTGCAAGCTGCCCACAACGTCGTGGCGTTTGCACTCGCGTTTATACTACAACACCAAAGAAACCAAACTCAGCGCTTCGTAAAGTTGCGAAAGTTCGTCTTTCAAATGGTTTCGAAGTGATTTCATACATCCCAGGAATCGGTCACAACTTACAAGAGCACTCAGTTGTTCTTATTCGTGGTGGTCGTGTTAAAGATCTTCCCGGTGTTCGTTATCACATCGTTCGTGGCGTATTGGACTTACAAGGTGTTAATGGACGTCTTCGTAGCCGATCTAAATACGGCGCAAAAAGACCTAAAAAATAATTTTGCCTAATGCAAAGGAAATAAGAAATGTCTCGTCGTAAACGTACATACAAAAGAGAAGTTATTCCAGATCCAGTTTTCAAGGATCTAGTCATCGCTAAATTGATCAACAAGATCATGGAGCGTGGCCAAAAGGGTACTGCGCAAAAACTTTTCTACGGAGCTTTAAAAGAGCTTGATGGTAAAGTTCCAAATGAAGAGCCTATCAATATCGTTAAAAAAGCGATTGAGAATATTAAGCCTTCTATCGAAGTTCGTTCACGCCGCGTAGGTGGAGCAACTTACCAAGTTCCTACAGATGTTCGCCCGTCACGTCGCCTTTCTTTGGCTATGAGATGGTTAGTAGAATTCTCTCGTAAGCGTGGCGAAAAAGATTATTCAAAGCGTTTAGCTGCGGAACTCTTGGACGCTTTTAACAACCGTGGAAATGCCATCAAGAAAAAAGAAGATGTGCACAAAATGGCTGACGCGAACAAGGCTTTCTCTCACTACAACTGGTAGTTTGAAAAAGGGTCTGTTTAACAGATTTTCGATAATAGAATAGATTTGCTTTATGTTCCCCTGGTTTCTTTGGTATGAATCTTTAATCAGATTCCCAAAATAAGATCAGGGGAATTTTGTTTTTAAGGGGTCGTTAAATTATGTCACTGGTGGATCCAAATACTATTGCTGAATTAAAAACCACTCGTAACATCGGGGTCATGGCACACATTGATGCCGGTAAGACGACGACTTCTGAACGCATTCTCTATTACACTGGAAAAAGCCACAAGATCGGCGAAGTGCACGATGGTGCTGCGACGATGGACTGGATGGTTCAAGAACAAGAGCGTGGTATTACGATTACCTCAGCTGCCACGATGATTTTTTGGAAAGATCATAGACTTAATTTAATCGATACTCCGGGACACGTAGACTTCACAATCGAAGTCGAAAGATCTCTTCGAGTGCTCGACGGTGCAATCACAGTTTTCGATGCAGTAAATGGTGTTGAACCTCAGACAGAAACAGTTTGGCGACAAGCTGATAAATATAAAGTTCCGCGCATTTGTTTCATCAATAAAATGGACCGCGTAGGTGCAGACTTTGTGATGTCTCTGAATACAATTAAAGAACGATTAAACGCAGAACCAATTGCGATTCAACTTCCAATCGGCGCAGAAGACCAGTTTCAGGGTTGTGTAGATCTTCTGGAAAACAAAGCTTACGTTTGGGATAACTCAGGCAAGGGTGAAAACTTTAAAGTGACTGATGTTCCAAGCGACATCAAAGCTGAAGTTGATAAATATCGCACTCAGGTTATTGAAAGAATCGTAGAATTCGATGATGGTCTTTTCGAAAGATATCTAAACGGAGAAACAATTTCAGTTCCCGAATTGAAAGCTGCTCTTCGTAAAGGGACGTTAGCGCTCAAAGTATTTCCAGTATTATGTGGTGCCGCTTTTAAAAATAAAGGTGTGCAACCATTGATGGATGCAGTCTTAGATTATCTTCCTTCTCCTTTGGATGTTCCTGCGATCAAAGGCTTTCATCCTGAAAAGGAAGAAAAAGAAATTGAGTGTCCACTCGATTTCGATGCTCCAGTTGCGGCGCTTGCATTTAAAATTGCAAGTGACCCATTTGCTGGAACCTTAACTTATATCCGTGTTTATTCGGGTACAGTGAAGGTTGGCGATCAGCTTTACAATCCACGAACAGAGAAAAAAGAACGCATTCAAAAATTAGTGAAGATGCATGCAAATGCGCGCGAAGAAGTTCAGCAATTAAAAGCTGCTGATATCGGCGCTGTAGTTGGGCTTAAGTTTACTGGGACTGGCGACACTCTTTGTACTGTTTCTCATCCAATTGTTCTTGAAACGATTAAATTTCCAGAACCAGTTATCGCCGTTGCCGTAGAGGCAAAGTCTTCTGCGGATCAGGAAAAAATGCTTCAAGGTCTCGAGAAACTTCAGAAAGAAGATCCTTCTTGCAGATTAAGAACTGATCCAGAAACAGGCCAAATTTTATTATCTGGCATGGGTGAACTTCATTTAGATATTCTTGTGGATCGATTGTTTCGTGAACATAAAATTCAAGCCAATGTGGGAAAGCCCCAAGTAAGCTACCGCGAAACTCTTGCTCAAGGTTTTGATTTCGATCACACCTATGAAAGAGAACTCGGCGGTGAAAAACATTTCGCTCGAGTCAGAATGAAAGTTGAGCCAATCTCTGTTAAAGAAGGCGTTCAATTCGTT
>JANPPO010000348.1:0-4592 GCA_031428555.1 Bdellovibrionales bacterium
CATTTTTTGGAAACTGCTGTTTAATTTTTATTGCCAAGTTGATGCTGAGTTTTGAATTGTCAAAAATGACAATAAACTTACGGACAGGCATTTCTTTTAAGATTTCACTTATTTTTTCTATTTTAAATGATTCGATAGACCATTCTGTTAGCCAATTTCGTAAGTATCGATGATTTGACGGGAATTGCGACCTAGTCAAAAATAAGTCGATTCTTGTGTCAAACCAATTTGAAATAGCACTGACTAATACAAAACGTGGCGTAGTTTCTTGATTGGAAATCACTTGATATAGCTCAGGCATTCCAGAGAAGCTTTTGTCATCTTCAAATATTTTGATTGCTGCCTTTATCAGGCCAGTGTTTTCAGCCTGTCTTAGAACATCGTCAAAACCACTGATGATGTAAGGCCTCTGTTCAGCTCTAGCGGCTGTAGAAACAAAGAAAAGAAAAAGAAGAAAACTGACCATTCTTAGCATATGAATGAGTACTATACCGCTCCATTCTTGAATAGAAATAATTAGTTTTCAAATGGCAAAAAGTTATGAGATCTTGCTATTCTGACTTTTTCAGTGGGAGATAGCTTAATGGAATCATGTTTCAGTCATATCGCACTTCTAGTTCCCTCGGTTGAAGCGTCAGCTCAATTTTTGAAGAGCCGCGGTTTAGAAACTGAAACTCCAGAAACATTTGAGTCGGAAGGAACAAAAGAAGTTTATGTGGGCTCGTACGCAACGCAAGCTGGACTCTTGTTATTGCTTGAAGCTATTTCAGAGGGCCCCTACAAAAGAGCAATGGAACAGCGGGGACCTTCTTTGCATCACATCGCTCTTGATGTTCTGGATATCGAGAAATTTATAACAAAAGCTCTAAAAGTTGGTTGGGAATTACATGCAGCTAGTAAGCAAACGATGGAATATAAGACAGCGTGGTTTTTCTTAAAAGGTGTTCCTGCCTTGATCGAAGTTCATCAGAAAAAGGAATTGTCTTCGATGCCTATTAAGGTTTCCCGGATCGAGATTCCTATCGCAAATGCACAGATGGCGTTGTTTGGTGAAATCGGATTAAAGGACATTATCTCGATAGGCCCAGAGCTTTCTGTAACAATCGATGGTAAGAAGTTATCTTTTGCGCAGATAGCGTTCCAATAAAAAAGGACTGCATTGAAGCAGCCCTATTCGATTTGGTTAATCACTCAACAAAAAATGGATTTGGAATTTTGAGTAAGACTTTTTGTACCTTAAAGGTAGCAGAACTAACAATTTTGTTCTTAGGTTCGTAGCCGCCCAATTTTGATTCAACTATATGCCCCGTTAACAATTGGCCAGCCGACAGACTCGTAAGATCCAAATGCTGGGCTTGAAATAGAAAGTATGAGCTACCGGCGCTTTGCGATTTCCGTAACTGATAAATTTTAAATTCTTGTTGATCTTGAATTGAAAGCTGGCCTGTGATTTCAACCTGCCAGCTGTGGTGGCCGGGTGCGACCAGGTGGCTCGCAAATTTATCGTCTGCAGCTAATACGAAACCATGCTGCATCTGGTGCGGCATGGAATGTCCTCTAGTTTGGGCGCTAGTTTGGGCCACGATTCCGCTTATTCCCATGATGACTGCTAAAAGTTTCCTTGAAATGACTGTTGATGTATTCATTTTCTTCTCCTTAGTTGGATTTAAAAGGTAATCAGAGACTTATGAATCTGCCACAGCAAAGATTGCAGGTTCGAACATGCAAAAAACGCATGTCAGCCATTATCCAAATTATTGAACATGCGGAGAATAGTAGGTAGAACCTCGAATATGGACCGTTTGCGATTCAATTTAACTTCAGAACAGCTAGAACTCTTGCTTGCATTTGAAAGTGCCAGCGGACTGGGCCATTTAGCCGAGATGATGGCTCGTGATCCATCCGTAGTTTCTCGAAGTCTACAAAGAATCGCAGAAGGTTATCCTGTGCTTAAGAAAGTGAAGGGACGCTGGGAAATAACTCCACTTGGAGTTCAACTGAATCAACGAACCCGAATTTATCTTGAAGACCAAGCGAAGCTTTTTTCCGTGTCAGAAGCAAATAAAAAAATGCCGCTGCCGAAAATCTCAGACGACGCTGTTCTAATTGTTATTAATGCGCAGAAGGGTCTTTTGGATGCAACAAGTGAGGGGCGAAATAATTTAGATGCAGAAAATAATATTGCCCGGATTTTAGAGTTCTGGCGTGCTAAAAAGCGACGTGTAGTTCATGTCAAGCATGTTTCCGACAACCCTCAATCCATTTTTTTTAAAGACTCAGCCGGTTGCAATTTTTTAGATTCGGCACAGCCCTGTGAAAATGAACTCGTTTTAGAAAAGACAAAATCAAGTGCATTTGCGGGGACGGGTCTAGAAGCTATTTTAAATAAAGAATCTGCATCCAGTGTCGTGCTGGTCGGGTTCACGGCCAGTGAATGCATCGATGCGACAGCGCGGGATGCTTCGGCTCTAAGTCTTGATGTTTTCGTAGTGGGTGATGGTACGGCTACATTCGATTTGCGGGATCCATCCGGAAAATTAGTTAAAGCCGATAGAATTCACAAATTAACACTCATCAATCTCAATGCGTTTTATGCGAAGGTTGTAAATACGAGCGATTTATTAACTTAAAGCTCGGCACGAACAGATTCCAGACTAGCGAGGAAAAATGAAATTAGATTCTAAATTGATCGAAGCTGCGATTTCTTACACTCAAAAAAGATTTCCAGATGTCCCTGGGGCGGGGGCCGCTGCCGTGTACACTTCTGCAGGTGAACTTTTGATTTCAACAGCACCCGGAGTTGTCAGTTCCTCTGTTGAGCTATGTCACGAAGTAGGAGCAATCTGCGAAGCCTATAAGCTCGATCAAAAAGTGACGGCAACTGTTTGTGTTTCAAGAGATGAGAAAGGTCAATTTCACATCCTAACTCCTTGTGGAGTTTGCCAGGAAAGACTCATGTTTTGGAGTGAGGAAATTGAGTGTGCAGTTCCGTCTTCAAAAGATTCTACGAAATGGGAAATGCGAACACTTAAAGAACTTCAGCCTTATTATTGGCGGAAACCATTTATAAAAACTGATGGGTGAAACAAGTAACTGCGGTTCGTTGGGAAAAGGACTTCTTTTTTGAGAACGATAAAGTTTAGCACAGATCAAAATTATTTTTTATCATCACTCTGATTCCCCAACCCAGCAACCATCCCATGAATATAACCAAAAATCTTCGCGGCACGTGCCCGCGCTTCACCAGGCACGTCCGAAGTCGCCAGACCATGCGCGAAACCCAAGCGCAAAGTCAGCGCAAGCTCTGCAAGCAGCGAAGCTTGCTCTGCAGACAAGCCTAGAGTCTTGACCGAACTCTTCGTTGCGCCAGCGAGCCACTGCTTTTCATATTTCGCAATCACTTTGCCGATTGGATTCGCGGTTCCCCTGAAGCGAAAATATAATTTGATCACAACCGGATCGCTTATCACTGAATCGAAAAGAAAATCCAAACCTTCGCTTAGTTGTTTTTCGAGTTCGGCTTTGTTGTCGGGTAATCTCATCTTGATACGAGTAAGTTGGCTTGCGATTGTGTCCGCAGCGAATTCGATGAAGGCGTTCTTGTCTTGGCCTATGTATTCGTAAATCCAAGCTCTTGAGACGCCGGATTTGCGAGACACTTTTGAGTGGGTGACTCCAAGTAGGCCTTCTTTTTCTATCACTTCTAATACGGCCATGGCGACAGCGTTTTGCTTATTTTCTTTTGTGCTTTTATTACCGGCTGACATATTTCTCTCTTTTTTGTCGGGACATGAAATGGGCTCTTTCCAAGAATGCCACTAGTATAAAAAGAAAGGAAGGTGCCAGATGTTTAATATACTTCTATTTTCATTTATTGCGTGTTTTGTGATCGAGAGGCTTTTCGTCGGCTGGAAGCTGCCGAAAGTTCATTCATGGTATACGCGAGTCGTCGTAGTCAATGTCATCCAGTTGAATATTGTGCTTATAGCGGGATTTAGTTGGGAGAAGTGGTTTTCCAAGGCTTCGCTATTTCATTTATCCGATTCGGTAAATCCGTGGGCTGCGGGTTTTATCGCTTACTTCATTGCGACGTTTGTTTTCTATTGGTGGCACCGCTTGCGTCACGAGAGTGATTTCTTCTGGAAGTACTTTCATCAAATTCATCACAGCCCGCAGCGCTTAGAGGTGATCACTTCATTTTATAAGCATCCGCTCGAGATGACCGTGAATTCAATTTTGGGAAGTCTCATCGTTTATGCATTTTTAGGTTTAAGTTTAGAGGCGGGTGCCATCTACACACTTTTTACAGCACTGGGAGAATTCTTTTATCACACGAATGTCAAATCACCGCGATGGATTGGCTACATTTTCCAGCGCCCCGAAATGCACCGAATTCATCATCAGTATAATAAACATAAAAATAATTACGGTGACTTCGCAATCTGGGACATCATGTTTGGCACTTTCGAAAACCCAAAAACTTGGTCCGATCATTGCGGTTTTGATGAAGCAAAAGAATTGCGACTGAAAGACATGCTGCTATTTAAAGATGTTCATAAGCTTGTGCTTCCACTTGCCGTTTTAATTGGTGT
>JANPPO010000349.1:0-2462 GCA_031428555.1 Bdellovibrionales bacterium
GTCTGCTCGTGTGCACCTGTCAGAATGCTGGCACAAGCGTTGCTCTATAAATGAACAAAGGGTCTTGTCGTGATTAACACCCATGGTAGGGCGGGGCAAAAAACAGGGAGTTTTAATGTCTTTAAAAGGTGTGTATACAGCTTTATCGGGTGCGATGGCGCAGAGTACGAAGCTGGATACTATTGCGAATAATATCGCAAATGTGAACACTCCTGGTTTTAAACGTGATCAACAAGTTTTTTCTGAATATCTCACTGCCAATGAAAAAGATCCAACGACGAATCCAATTCCAAGAGACGTGGCTTCGCTTGAAAGTTTTTACGATATGCAAGGTGGAGATAAATCTTACGTTCATGAAAAAGGAACCTTTACGGATTTTTCGCAAGGGAATTTGAAACGTACTGGTGGAAAATTAGATTTAGCGATTGATGGTCCGGGATTTTTCGAAGTTTCTTCACCGGGTGGTATCAAGTATACGAGAGCGGGAAATTTCACATTGGATGGCAACGGCCGTCTTGTGACTAAAGAAGGTTATCCAGTTTTGAAAACGGCAGACCCGGGCACTCCTGAGACGGAGCGAATGATTGAGTTCAACGGCCAAGCCACTGTTTCAGTCGGCGATGACGGAAAAATAATTCAAGGTGATCAAGAATTAGGTCAGCTTTCCCTGGTGAATGTTTCGAATCCTGATTCACTTATTAAAATTGGAAATAATCTTTACGGTCCACGTCCAACGATGACTCCACAATTGAATCCGATTCCTTCACCTCAGCTTAAGCAGGGGTTTGTGGAAACAAGTAACGTGAATGTGGTTCAAGAGATGACGGACATGATTACAACTCACCGAGTTTTCGAAAGTACACAGAAAGCCATCAGTGCGTACGACGGCATGTCAGAAAAATTAGTGAACGTAGTGGGAAAGACAACGCCTTAATAAATTGATTTAAAAAGTTTTTAGAAATTTGAAGAAGAATTATAGAGGGTGAATAAGTATGATTAGAAGTTTAAATACAGCTGCAACGGGAATGGCCGCTCAGCAAGAGAACATGGATGTTATCTCGAATAATATTGCCAATTCTCAGACGACTGGTTTTAAGAAGTCTCGAGCGGAATTTGAAGATCTAATCTATCACACAAAGCGCGAGCCGGGAACGGCTGCTGGTAACAATGCTTATTCTCCGAATGGTGTGCAAATTGGTTTAGGAACAAGAACTGCTTCGGTTCAAAAGAATTTTGACGAAGGCGCAGCGATGACGACGAAGTCCCCACTTGATATTAATATCGAGGGACCTGGCTTCTTTCAGATTTTAACTCCGGATGGTCAACAGGCCTATACTCGTGATGGTTCTTTTAGAAAAGATCCCTCGGGAAGAATCGTTGATAAGAATGGAAACTTCCTAGTTCCTGAAGTGACGATTCCACCAGACGCTTCTGGTGTTGAAGTTAAATCCACCGGTGAAGTAGTTGTGTTTCAGGGACCCAATGCACTTCCGACGACGATTGCACAATTAGATATCGTCAATTTTGTGAATCCAGCGGGCCTTAAAGCGTTGGGTAAAAATCTTTTTAGTTCAACTTCTGCAAGTGGACAGGCTGTTGCGAACCGACCAGGTTTAAATGGCGTTGGTTATTTGGCGCAAGGTCAGCTTGAGGCTTCAAACGTAAATATCGTCGACGAGATGGTTGACATGATCAAAGCACAAAGAGCTTTTGAGACAAACAGTAAAGTGATCCAGACTTCCGATCAAATGCTTCAATCAATTAACAGTATGAGATAGGAAATGATGAAAACATTCTTATCCCTTATTTTAAGTTTAAACATTTCAAGCTCAGCTTTAGCTAAAACCGAAGTTGAGTTAAAAAATACTGTAGAAGTGGGAACAGATTTAAACTTACAACTTGAAGACCTGGTGACATTAAACAGTCAATCGGTTCACACAATTCGAACAATTATTGACATGGATCTTCCATTCAAAAAAGCGACTGTCACAAATGAGGAAGTTTTGAACTGGCTAAAAGTTGCCGTCAAAGAACGTCCTGATTTAAGAGAGATCTCTTTTAAGATTCCCCAACAAATTGAAATTAAGCACCTAACGGGATTAGTGAAATCTCAAATCAGACAACGATTTCAAAATCGTTTGGGATTGAAGTGCGCTGAATGTGTTTTTCAAGTGCAGATCTCGAATCTACCTGAAGTAAGATCAAAGCAAGTGGTTCTTGATTGGAAAAATATTCCATTATCAGGCGCGTTCATGCTTCCGGTAACAACAGCTGAAGGTCAGAACTTAAGCTGGATCAGTGGACAGATCAAAGCTCAGCGACAGGTTGTGAAAGCTGCAAAAGTTTTCAGAGCGGGCGATACATTACAGGAATCTGATTTGATGATTGATTCAACTGATGTGACTTTTGCAAAAGATTATTATTTAAAGAAATCTGATCTTATTGGTAAAAAAGCTTCGCGT
>JANPPO010000350.1:0-4345 GCA_031428555.1 Bdellovibrionales bacterium
TTTTACAAAATGGCTATGTCGGAAAAGCTCCTGAATCGGGTTCAACTCGGACTTTCAGAGTCGATGCGCTAAACCAGATCAAGTCTTCAAAAACAGATCCAGCTGGTTTTGAATTAGTTCTTTATCCAACGATTCAGTTGGGTGATGGCTCTGCTTCAAACATTGCGATGCTACATGAACTTCCAGATCCGGTTACAAAAGTTGTTTGGGATAACTACGCTTGTTTATCACTTGCGACCGCTCAAAAACTTAAACTTGAAACGGGTGATCTTGTTACGGTCGATGTAGCGGGACAAAAATTAAAATTACCAACATTTATTCAGCCAGGTCTTCATGATGGTGTTGTTGCAGTTGCAGTCGGTTACGGTCGAACTGCAGCCGGCAGCATTGCAAACGGAGTCGGTCAAAATGCGGCTCTTTGGGCAAAAGCATTAAATGGCGAAGCGGTTTATTCTGGTCAAGTGGCGCAAGTGACAAAGGCGGGTGGGAAGATCCAACTTGCTTTGACAGCTGGTCATAATGCGATGGAAGGCCGACAAATCGTTGTTGAAGCGACATTAAAAGATTACGAAAAAAATAAATCAGCTAACATTCACAAGCACCACCTTTGGTCAATCTGGGGTGGACATCAATACAATGGTAACAAGTGGGGAATGGCGATTGATCTCAATAGCTGTACTGGTTGTTCTGCTTGCGTAGTTGCGTGTCAGTCTGAAAATAACGTTCCAAGCGTGGGCAAGAAATATGTACTTGAAGGCCGTGAGATGCACTGGCTTCGAATCGATCGCTACTATAAAGGTGATCCTTCAAGCCCTGAAGCGGTTTTCCAGCCGATGCTTTGTCAACATTGTGACAATGCTCCGTGTGAATCTGTTTGCCCGGTTCTAGCGACGGTACATAGTGATGAAGGTACTAACGACATGGTTTACAACCGTTGCGTTGGAACTCGTTATTGCGCGAATAACTGTCCTTATAAAGTTCGAAGATTTAACTGGTTTAACTACCGAAAAGAAATTCCAGCTCCAACTCATATGGGATTTAATCCGGATGTCACAGTTCGGATTCGTGGTGTGATGGAAAAATGTAGCTTCTGTATTCACAAAATTAAGAATGCTCGCGCTCAAGTTAAGCTCGAGGGCCGTGCGCTTAAAGATGGTGATGTTAAAACAGCCTGTCAGACTGCTTGTCCAACGGACACGATCATTTTCGGCGATACGAACGATCCAAAATCTCGAGTAGCTTTAGCTATGAAAGAAGAAAGATCTTACGGATTACTCGAAGAGTGGGGAGCAAAACCTTCAATCAGGTACATGACTAAGATTAGAAATAATAATTTAGAAACAGCAACTCCAGCACATGGCGCTCCCAAAGAGGGAGGTCACTCATGATTAAGCGTAATCAACTGATCTTGGGTAACAAGACTTTGAAGGACATCTCGGATGACATTTGTCAGCCAGTTGAAACATTTCCTTCTAAAGGTTGGGTTGCACTTTTCTTAGGTGCGAAGTCTCTTTTGATTTTCTACGTTGTGATTTTAGGTCTCGTGATCGCAAACGGTATGGGACTTTTGGGAGTGAACCATCCGAATGGATGGGGCACGATGATTATCACTTTCGTATTTTGGATCGGGATTGGACACGCAGGAACACTGATTTCTGCGATCCTTTTCCTATTCCGACAAAAGTGGAGAACCTCCGTTGCTCGAACAGCAGAAGCAATGACAGTTTTTGCGGTTATGACTGCGGGATTATTTCCGCTTCTTCATACCGGTCGTCCTTGGCTTGATTTCTGGTTATTCCCTTATCCGAATCAGCGCGGCCCATTGTGGGTGAATTTTAGATCTCCGCTTCTTTGGGACGTGTTCGCGGTATCAACTTACGCAACTGTTTCAATTGTTTTTTGGTATATCGGATTAGTTCCGGATTTCGCGACAATAAAAGATCGTGCAAAAAATAAAATCCGTAAAAAAGTTTACGGTGCACTATCACTTGGCTGGCGTGGAACGGCTCGCAATTGGGGCCACTATGAAATGCTTTATCTTTTATTAGCAGGTCTTTCAACGCCACTCGTATTATCAGTTCATACGATCGTATCGTTCGACTTCGCAGTTGCAACTTTGCCAGGCTGGCATACAACGATTTTCCCACCTTACTTCGTTGCGGGTGCGATCTTTTCTGGTTTCGCGATGGTTGTGACTTTGATGACTCTTGTGCGAATTGGATTTCCACAGTTTAAATCGTACATCACGATTGATCATATGGAAGTGATGAATAAAATCATCATGGCGACGGGTTTGATGGTTGGTTATGCTTACGCATCTGAATTCTTTATCGCTTGGTACTCTGGAAACATGTACGAGCGTTTCGTTTTCATCAACAGAGCCTTCGGTCCTTACGGTTGGTCTTATTGGATCATGGTAACTTGTAACGTTCTTATCCCTCAGGTTTTCTGGTTTAAGAAAGCTCGACGTCACATTCCTCTTATGTTTGTGGTTTCAATTTTCGTAAACATCGGTATGTGGTTCGAGCGTTATGTGATCACAGTGACATCGCTTCACCGTGATTTTTTGCCTTCAAGCTGGGGTCAGTACGCTTGGTCATTCTTTGACGGAGCGGTTCTATTCGGAAGCTTTGGTATGTTCCTCACTTTATTCTTACTCTATTTACGCCTCGTTCCTGCGGTCAGCATCGCGGAAGTGAAGCCAGTTTTAAATGTCGGCCGTGACGATCATTCGCCAGGCTCGCATGGAAAAGGGGAGCATGCCCATGTCTAAGAATACTAAAAAAAGATTCGGCGGCTACGCTGGAATTTGGACAGACGAAGCAAAAGTTGTAGAGGCTGCGAGAAAGATCAAGTCTTTAGGCTTTTCGAAGTTTGATGCAATTTCACCTTACCCTATTCACGGAATGGAAGAAGCTTGTGGTATTCCACGTTCGCCGATTCCCTATGTGACTTTCGTAGCAGGTTTATTCGGCATGAGTTTTGGGCTTTGGCTGACTTGGTGGACTTCTGCCGTCAGCTGGCCAATCAATGTTGGTGGTAAACCGTTTTTCAGTTTACCAGCGTTTATTCCCATTATTTTCGAATTAACCATTTTATTTGCGGCACTGACTTCAGTTGGCGCTTTATTTTACTTTTGTAAACTTCCACAAATCGATCCACCTGTTATTGATCCTGATTTAACTTGTTCAAAATTTGCGATCTTCGTTCCTGAAAATGACACTGGTTACGACGAAGCAAAGCTTGCTCAAGTTTTTCGTGAAATGGGCGCAGTTGAAACGAAGAAAGTGGCGGAGTACTAAGATGAAAACTTGGATTTTTATTATTCTTCCTTTTTTAGTCGCTTGTAGTGATAACTCACAGCCTAATATCGAGTTGATTCAAGACTTCATGGAATCTCCGGCATTAAAGGCGCAGGAATACGATGAGACTGCACCGAATGGTATCGCCATGCGATTACCTCCTGAAAATACGGTACCTCGCGGATTCCAGCCTTACGCCTATGCGAAAGATTTTGAAGGGGCAGTTAAGCAGACAAATCCACTCGCTGGAGATATGTCAGAACCCGTTCTAGCGACTGGTATGAAGTATTATAATACGAACTGCAAAGTCTGCCACGGAACACACGGTGAGGGCGCTGCAAATTCGACGGTTTCTGAATTCATGGCTTTGAAGCCGCCAACTCTTTTATCGGATAAAGTAAAAGGCTGGAGCGACGGAAACCTTTACCAAGTGATCACTATGGGTCAGGGTGTGATGGGTCCTTATGCTTCTCACATTCCAGCAGCTCAACGTTGGCAAGTCGTAAACTATATCCGTCACTTGCAAAGTAACAGTCAAAAACAAGATAAGAAATAGGACATAATATGGCAGGCACGAACCACCACCTCGAACTTAAAGTTGAAAAGTTCCAAACTCCAGGCCACATGAAAACTCTTATCGGAGTTTTGATTGGAATCGGAGTTCTCACTTTTGCCATTAGCTGGATGAAAAATCCGGACAGACTTTGGCCCGCTTATCTAACAGCTTTCTTTTACTTCTCTTGTTTAGGATTGGGCGGTCTCTTTTTCACCGCGATCCAACACGTGACGAAAGCAGGTTGGTCTTCAAGCATCCGAAGATATTCGGAAGCGATGACTTCATTTATCCCGCTAATTTTTGTCGGTGGTTTAGTCATGGTTGCTGGAATGAAATATCTTTTCCCATGGGCTGATCCAGCAGTCGTTAGCGCGAACCCATTAATCGCAGCGAAAGCTTCTTATTTAAATGTCGGCGCTTTCGTTTTAAGACTCGTGATTTTTTGCGGCGGCTGGTTTTTGTTTAAGTTTTTCATCGTCGGAAATTC
>JANPPO010000351.1:0-2752 GCA_031428555.1 Bdellovibrionales bacterium
GATGATCGGCATGAGCCACGAACAAAGATTAGCTAAAGAAAGTGCGTTTAAGTATTTCGTTTTAGGAAGCTTTGCTTCAGCGATTTTCTTATTCGGTATTTCTTTTGTTTTCGGATCAAGTGGCCAAACAAACATCTTAAAGCTTTTAGAAACTGCGATGGAATTAATCCAGTCAAACCGCATGTTCTTATTCGGTATGGTTTTAGTTCTTGTGGGCTTCTGCTTTAAAGTTTCAATTGCTCCGTTTCACGCGTGGACACCGGATGTTTATCAGGGTGCGCCGACTCCGCACACAGCTTTTATGGCGACAGCGGTAAAAGTCGTTTCGTTTGCAGCGTTTTTAAGAATTATTGCGACTCGTCCACTCATTGGCTCTGAAAATTTATTTGAAGTTCTTCAGTGGTTAGCCGTTATCACGATGATCGTTGGTAATACGGCGGCGATTCTACAGAACAACTTAAAACGAATGCTCGCCTATTCGAGCATCGCTCACTCGGGCTATATTTTAATCGGCTTGATCACGGCAGGTGTTAGTTCAAATGGAACCATCGGCGCTTCAAGCGTGATTTTTTATCTGTTTGCATATTCACTCATGACGATCGGTTCGTTTGCCTTAGTTTCGATGATGGAAAAAACAGAAGATCATTCGTTAGAGGTAAGTGATTTAGCAGGGCTTGCTAAGCGAAGACCTGTGCTTGCGCTTTCATTTGCGATCTTTATGTTATCGCTCGCAGGTCTTCCGCCTTCGCTAGGATTTTTCTCTAAGTTTTATCTTTTCAACGCAGCTGTTGGAGAAGGTCTTATCTGGCTGGCGGTTTGGGGTGTATTGAACTCCGTGATCAGCGTTTATTATTATCTTCGTCCAATCGTCATGATGTACATGCACGAAGGTGAAGGTGACGTTGCCTCTGCTGGACATTTTGCAACGGCGATCACGATTGTCGTCACAGCAATTTTGACTTTGTTCTTAGGTGTGGTATCTGGCCCATTATTAATGTTAGTTGAAAATAGTTTAATTTAAACAAAAGGGTTTTTAAAGTGAAGAAGTTGGCTCTTGTTTTTTGTGTTCTGATTTCTAGTTCGTTGGCTTTAGCTGAAGTAATCAGAATTGATATCGGTCAAAGCAAGGGCTCGTCACACTCTGATCTTGAAAGAAGAGTTTACCACCTTGAAAGAGCCGTCAGACAACTTCAAGACCGCATATATGATTTAGAGTCTGATAAATCTAAACCAGTTGCTGCGAACATGTGGACTTGTTCACTTGAATCCATGGGCAAAGTTCATACTGCAACTGAGCCAACTCAAATGGCTGCGAAAGCTAAAGTTTTAAAGATTTGTGCGGCAGCTTCTAATGCTGTTCATTGTGATAAAGAAGATGTCGAGTGCGGAAACTAAATTCCGTAAGTTTTGAGCGATACAAGGGCAGACTTAAAACCGATGCCTACGATTTTTTCCAATGTCTTTTGATTCAAACTAAAATGATCTGCAAAAAACATATCTGAGTTCTGCGCGCGTGGGCTAATGTAGATGTAATCCGTATTCGGGCGCAGATCGATTTTTTGTTCGAGCTCAGAAAGTAATTTCTTGCGTGCTTTTTCTGGCAAGCCTTCGTTTTGAAAAAACTTATCAACTAGTTGGTGGATTTCTTTTAGCTTGTCGCCCCATTCGATGTGCTTTGCGATTTTTTGCTGAATCACTTGGTAAAGTGCTTGGTTCAAAATAACCGGGATACCGAAACGATGTAAGCTTCCGACATCTTCAGTGAAGTGATAGGGCTGAACTGAATAAGATGAAATCACCAGGTCGCATCCCTGGTCGGCTGCGATGTGAGCAGATAATGTTTCGCGGATTTCGCCGTCGTAATAATGAATTCCTTTTCCATCGGGACGTTTTACCTCAACGGGCGCATAAACCGGAGGCAAAGCAATTGATGCTGCGGCAGCCTCGCTGATACTGGCGTAATTGATAAACTGAGTATTCGCGTCTTTATATGAATCTGGAAACGGACCGAAGATCGCTTTTCGAGTGTGATTGAGCTGAGTGGCAACGAGGTAAAGCTCGACACCCAGGCGCGAGAAATCATTTTCTACCAGAACATACTTACGTAAGTACTTTTCCAAGTTGCTGGTCGTGAACATTCCATTGATTTTGAAACCTGATTTGACGAGAGCCTCAAAACCGCCTGCGAGCCAGGACTTTCCAAAAAATCTTTGAGGTAAATAGTTCGTGAGACTTCGGCCATTGACCGCGAAAATGTGTCGGTAAGTGAGAGGCTTTAGTGCTTTGATGTGCTCATCGGGGTAACGGACGCGCTTACCTAGACCAATTTGAAATGCGTTAATTAAACTCTCAACATCATATCCCGCAGCCAAGATTGAACTTACGAAAGAACCCGCGCTTGAGCCCACATAAAGACGGATCGTCAGTGGATCTTTATCGGGAAAAACGTGCCGCACCAAGTCTTGGGTTCCGCCGGCGAACTTAAAACCCTTTTCTTTCAAAGCTAAACACACGCCGATGTGGAAAGCCGCTGCCTTAATGCCGCCTCCACTTAAAACTAATCCAATTTTCTTCTTAGAACGTATGTCAATGACTTTTGATTTGAGCACACAATAAAACGTTTGAAAAGCATGACTATCCAGACCAAAGCCCATAAAAATCGAGCATACTCAGGAGCTAACTAGGCAAAGAAGAGGACGAAGGGCCAGGAAATTTTCGACTAGCCACATGAAGTTTGACACGAAAGTCTGGC
>JANPPO010000352.1:0-4281 GCA_031428555.1 Bdellovibrionales bacterium
TCTGGTTTGATCAGTAGATCAGACATGCAAAGTCTTTTGTAAAGTGCGCCGGGACTGTTTAAACTTTCAGTCGCATCTTTTTCTGCGTGAGTTCTTAAGAACCCCCCGCCTAGTTCACATCCGACCATATAAATAACGGGCTCGGCAGTGGCGCCGCCAGATTCCTGAACAACAGAAGGAATACCTTCTTGAATGATCACTTCTTCAACGTCTCGGCCGCCTTTAGCAGCTTTCATTTTCTTTTTAGAATTATAATTCCAATCTTTGATCTCGAGTGGATTGGCAACTTTGATAACTGCCAATCCATAAGTACCTGAATTATTTTTAACAAAAACAAACGGCTTTTGATCTATCCCGCGCTCTGTATAAGATTTTTGAATTCCTTTTAGGAACTCATTTACTTTATCAGCCAAAGCACTTCTGCTGCCTTCGCTGTTGATATCGAAGTTTTCAAAAATTTCAGTTTCGACTCTCATTTTGAAAGGATCAACTTGAGTGATCTTAGAAAATTCTTCTACGAGCTGATTATAGTGCTTAAAATATCGGGATTTTTTTCGCTGATACCAGCCTAATTCGCGCGGCGGGTTCAATGGAACTTTTAACTGCATTCCCCACTCTTCATGAGAGATCGAAAAATCATTATTACTTATAACCAAATCAGGCTTAAAATCTTTCCAAACGGAACTTTCAGTTCCACCGCTAAAAATTTCGACCTTCTTACCTTTTGCTGATTCTAAAATCAGATCTTTTTCCAAATTACTTGGGAATGCTGCTTTGACTTCGTAGCCAGCTTCTCGAAGTACGGAACTGATCGTGTCGATATTATCTAGATAGTAGGGATTCTTTGTATGTTCTTCTGTGATAAGAAGAATTTTTTTAAGATTGCCTGAATAATGAGCTTTTAAATATTTCTGAAATAGTTCAGGTAGATTTTCCTGATCAACTGGACAAATGTTATTAAACCCAGCTGGGTAAATATTTGCATCCACATTTGTCACTTTATAACCAGAATCACGGATGTCGTAACTTGAGTAAATTGGAAACGACATGTCTTTGATTTTGTTACTGTACCAGTCACAAATCGCGTCGAAGTTCTGGATCGTATTCTTATGTAAGTCTTTTTGTATCATAGGTTCTCTATAAGTTGGGGTCGTTCGAGTTTTTGTCAATGCCACCAGAGGAAGGAGTTACTAACTTTCCTTTTCTTTCAAGCGCATTTCGCTGCTGGCTTTCGCGGCTTAAAGGTGCAGATTCTTTAACTTGAGGTAAAACCGTTCTTAACTGGTTCTGGTAATCTGAGGTCGCTTGATAATACTGCCATACTGCTTTTGACTTTTTATAGTTAATCGGTCGGTAAAGATCTGTTTTTTGCATAATTTCTTGAAGAAGATTAATTCGCTCACGAACTTGAGTGCCTAATAATACGCTATTTTCTTCCAAATCACTTGGGCTTAAACTTAAAAACTCGAAAGACTTTCTATAAAATGTCAGTGCAAGTTCTAAACTTTTATCGGACCATGCTGGATCAGATAGCTCCATGGATCTGATTAAGTACTGACTGGTCGAATGAAATCTTCTGGCAAAATCTTGCCAGTTTTCTGAAGTGATGTATTCGGTTGGAAAGCTACCCATTCTAAAAAATGTTTCAGCCCACCAAGCTTTTTGTTTAGTTAAACTAATTTGCTGCATGTAAACCTGAAGACTTGATTCAATTTTTTTTGCATATCCTTCAGAGATTTTAAGTTCCCCTAAAGTTGCGTAAAGTCCTGCAAGCCTTGCTGGCAATTCAAGTTCGGCTTTGTAACCTTGAAGATAGTTTTTCTTGAGTTCACATTCTTTAAATTGCGAAAGTGCTGCTAACCAATCGCCTTTTTTTTCGCTGATTTGAGCCAGTTCAAAGAGTGCTTTGGCTGATAATTCAGGATCTGCCGTTTGAGCAGCAGAATAAAGTTCTTTTAAAACCCCTTCGGCATCATCAAATCGTTGGCTACGAATCAAAAGAACTGCTTTTTCCCATTGGTTTTCATAATAGGTTTTATCATGCGTGACCAAGTCTCGCTTGAGATTCTGACAAGAGGTCGCTAAAAAAAGAATAGTAAGAAGAACAACTTTTTTCATCTGAAGGCTTTCATCATATCATCCGACATTTCTTTAAGTCTCTCTAAATCATGGGACGACTTTAGCGTGTCGTACACTTTCAATACTTTAACGTCTTTGGGCCATCGCTTCATTAGGTTTGCCGATGTTTTATGATTCTCGCTTAATAAACTTAAAAGATTTTGAATCTGCTTTTTCTGATCAGAGGAAAAAGCCTCTAGACTTAAGTCTGTGATGCTTTCCTCAGGCCAGGCACGGTTTAATATCACCCTTTTTAAGTGATAACCCTTTTCGTTCATCTCTTTTGCGTAGCCAAGACTTTCTTGAATCTTAAGTTCGTCTTGCGTCGTTACAAGCGTAAATTCCGTCTGTGAGCTTTTAAGTAAATCATGGCTTTTCTGAATTTGATCACGGAGTTGATCTTGAAAAAAATGAACTGCTTTAAAAAACTGCGCGATTTGCTGAATGAACTCAGCGCCAGTTAAAAGCTCCATAACTTTGAACACCTGTTTGGTTCCAACATTCAACACTTGCGAGAAAAAAGAAGTGCTTTCGCCGCCCATCCAACGAAACCACTTAGCAATTTTATCCTGAAATAAATTAACTAATCGAAGTGGAGCATCTAAAAACTGCCACGCATGTTCAGCAGGTGGAGTATCTAAAATAATGATGTCGTATTCTGCTTTTAGGGTCATGTGATACAGCTCAATCAATGCTGTAAAATCCTGTGACCCCTGAAGTCTGGTTTTTAAAGCTTGATAAAGTTTATTTTCGAAAAGCTTTTCAGCCACTGGGTTTTTTTGCGCAGCCTGCTTCACAAACGAATCAAAAATTTCTTCGTGATCCAAAACCATCGCATAGAGTTCGCCTTTCAAGCCGCCTTTGTAATCGACTTTAACGGCGCCCTTTTTCCCCTCGATCCCCAATGCTTGAGCTAATCGTTTTGAAGGATCAATTGTCATCACTAGGACTTTTTTACCCAATGAGGCCCAATAAAAACCAAAGGCAGCAGAAACCGTTGTTTTACCAACGCCCCCTGGGCCCATTTGAATTAAAACTTGAGTTACTTTTTTCACAATAAAGCTTCCATATCTTCAAATGTGTGAAGCTTCTTGATCAATGGAAGAGTTTTAATATTTTGAGCTTTTCCACTCAAAGTTTTGATCGCAAGTTCTTGCTGAAGAAGTTTATTTTGCAAAGCCTGAAGTAAAAATTCAGATTGATGGTTCAAATCCTTAGATTCCAAAGTTGTTTCAAGATAACGATTTAAAATAAAATCGGGTTTCCACTTAAATTCTTTTTCCAAGGCTTTAAAAAGTTCCAGCGATTCAGTTAAGACAAGATCTTCAGCGATCGTCACAATATGGCAGTGGCACATATCGAAATCTCTTAAAACCTCGTCCATTTTTTTACTCTGCTCATGCATGGGCCCGATGGGAACTGTGTCTGCCATCGCTTTAGTAGACTGAACCAGGTTCAAAAAATGACCCGTGGCGTAGGCATCGACCACTAAAATTTCATGATCTCCGTGGGGACCATGCTGCCTAGGCGAAGCCGTAATCTGACCGATGATGGCCAGTTCCGATAAACCGGGCGCCACTTGAATCAGACTTTTGCTAACTGGATTTTCAAAAAACAAATTATAAATTGCCCGAACTTTCACCAACGAGAGCACATAACTCTTTAAACACTCGGTTGCCGACCAATGTGCGACCTCTAAGTTGTCTACAATGGACGTGGGCTTATATTGAATGGGCTTTCCAAAAAGAGATGAATAAAAGCTTCTCTCGCCTATCTCGACCAAAAGGGTTTTCTTATTTTGTTTTGCAAACTGGGACGCGAGCATGACGGCATAAGTTGATTTACCGACTCCACCCTTACCGGTGACGAAATGTATTTCTTTCAAGGGACCCTTAATTTGTCGCGTCAATTTATTTGCCTTTTGAGAGTGGTTTTCATAGTATCCCACAGCATTTTAAACATTCAATCATTCATACGAGAAGTCACGCCGGTGACTGACCATTTACAGGAGAAATTAATGAAATCCAGTGTTGAAAACGTTTCTTCATTACAACGCCGCCTTCATGTTGAAGTTCCAGCTGCCACAGTTGAAAGCACTTTCCAAAAGCACTTCAATAA
Organism: Bdellovibrionales bacterium; assembly: GCA_031428555.1. GTDB lineage: Bacteria > Bdellovibrionota > Bdellovibrionia > Bdellovibrionales > Bdellovibrionaceae. The sequence goes on from JANPPO010000352.1 coordinate 4,237, forward strand.
CATTCAAAGAAATGTGCAACTAAAAGGTTTCCGAAAAGGAAAAGC
>JANPPO010000353.1:0-4933 GCA_031428555.1 Bdellovibrionales bacterium
AAAGAAAAGGCCAGCTCGGCGCTTGACGCACCATCGACAAAAAAGGGTGACAGTCCACTTTTCTTGTAGATGGTGCAGCAAATTCCCATCCCAAGTATTGGTTTGGCCGGCCACGATGGCCGGACAATAGCCCGCTCATGGGTACATACCTGATACATCCTTTACAAATTATACCGGACACATGGTTTACACATTAAAGAGGTGGTAGCGGGAGAAGAGCTATGCCTTGGAAAGAGTGTGACAAAGTGTCGGAGCGAATGAAATTTATAGGAAGGCTATTAGAAGGCGAGAAGATGACGGATCTTTGCCAGGAGTTCGGAATATCGAGAGTGACGGGGCATAAAATTTACGCTCGTTACAAAGAAGAAGGAATCCGGTCTTTAAATGACAGATCGAAAAGACCTTGGCGTCTTGCGCACCAGACCCCTGCCGGGGTTGAGACCGTTATTTTACAAATCAAAGAGAAGTACCCGACGTGGGGTGCGCCGAAGATCTGGGCTTATCTTGATCGAAGACATCAGGATCTTAAGTTACCGGCAAGAAGCACGGTGCATGCGATATTAGATCGTCATGGGTTGGTAAAAAAGCGAAGTCGTAGAAGAAGATTTAAAGCTGAAGGAAGCGTGTTGAAAGAAGTGAATCAACCGAATGAACTTTGGTGTGCTGATTTTAAGGGACAATTTAGAATGGGAAATCAAAATTACTGTTATCCCTTAACGATTACGGATCAACACAGCCGATATTTATTAGCATGCGAAGCTTTAGAGAGTGTTCGTGAAGTGGGAGCGATCGAGTGTTTTAAGAGAATATTTTTAGAGTACGGGATGCCGGATGTGATTAGAACCGACAACGGAGCGCCGTTCTCTTCAAGAACACTTTTTGGTTTAAGTAAATTATCAGTTCTGTGGCTTCGATTAGGGATCGGAATCGAGCGGATCGAGCCCGGGCATCCGGAGCAAAATGGAAGACATGAAAGAATGCATAAAACTTTAAAACAAACTGTCACAAAACCACCAGGAAATAACTTACTTCAACAACAGGAGATGCTGGATAGTTTTATGACGGTTTTTAATAACGAGCGTCCGCATGAAGCGCTGAGCATGCAGTGTCCGGGGGATATTTATAAAGCATCAAATAAAAGTTATCCCAAAATCCTTGAAGACTACGATTACAAAACTTGTGACTTTACAAGACGAGTTCAAAAAAGCGGAGTGATCCGTTTTAACGGAGGGCGAAGAGTCTTTATCAGTGACGTGTTCGCAGAGCAGCAAGTGGGAATAAGAGAAGTTGAAGATGGGGTCTGGTCAATTAACTTTATGGACTATGAGCTTGGGTACTTTAGCCAGGATAACAAGTTTAACCCGGCTAAAAACCCTTTTACTGGCGGAAACTAGAACAAAGTGTAAACCATGTGTCCGGTATAAAACGTAAAGGATGTCTCGGGTTGCACAATGGATGGACCAGTCCCGCGACAGCAATCACTGCTGTAAGAATTCGAAGTATCGCGCTAATCAAACTCTTTAAGCAGATGCTGTTAGCGCGGAGTGCATCCGTCCATGTGAGGGCGCGGCCGGCGAGGCTATTTCCCGGCCATCGTGGCCGGGAAAACAAAAGTCTTTTTGGTGGCTTTTTTGCGCAGTGTTTATAAAAAAGTGAGCTGCTTCTTTTACTTAACTGAGCGCCAGATTACGAATTGGGTTTGGCCTGGATTCACTTTTACTTTTTGTGGGAGTGAGCGCTCACCGTTGGGCATCCCGCCCGCATCGTGCCCTTGGACTGAAACATCGTAGGAACCTGCATCGACGGGGACTCTGGAAATTTGAATTGAGGCTGGAAGAAATGACCACTGTCTTAAATCTGCTCTTTCTGAAACTTGCATACCGATGAAGGCAACAGCACCTAAGAGTGCGCCGTTATTTTTATCAGATTTTGCAAGTTCGCGAGCAGCGACTTCTCTTGCTACGCGGGCGGCGATTCTTCTTGCGATTAATCCTGGGCGATCGGCATTCAAAGTGGCGATTGCAGCATTTTGAGTATCGTAGACTAAGATGCTTGGTGGATTTTTGTTTCCGTTGATGACGAGGCTGGCTTGTTGAGTTTGGTTATAGACGGGTTCGAGAGTGGGAAATAGTGGTTCTCGGGGATCTGGTTTTTTTCGTGGGCCCCAACCGGAAAGATATAATAGAATGATCTCGCCTTTTTGTTTTCGACCTGATTCAGGTTTAAAGACAACTTCAGGAAATTTCTTTTTCCATTTCGCGTGGTCATCCGGTCTTCTTGCATAGTGAGATGAGCGAATAAGATCCATTTTTATAGTGGGATTACCTGGATCGATTTTATAAGTTTCTTGATACGCGATGTAAGCATCATCCCACTTGTGGGTAGCTTCATAGATGGTGGCAGCTAGGTATCTGGAAAACGGATTTACTTCGAAAGCTTTTTTTTCATCTAGTCGGTATTTATTAAATTTTTCGTTCATGCGCCGAACTTCGACCATTGCGGCGTCGTAGTCGTTTTGTTTTAGAAAGTTCATTGCTAAGAAAGCGTTGATGAATACTTTTTCGAAAGTGTCGCCTTTGTATTGAACCATTTCTTCATTCAAAAGCATCGAGCCCGCCACATTTGAAACCGAGTGGTAGTCCATCTGTTCAGCTAGCTTATCGGCTATCATGAAGTACTTGTTGCTCTCTTCGATGCGACCGGCATATTGCAATGCTGTTGCGTAATCCAAAACGAAGATTAGCTGGTCATCACTTTTTTTATTGGCTCGAACTTTTAGATCTTCTAATGCTTTTTCGACATTTCCATTTGAAATATCATCCCGAGCGCCCGAAACCTGAGATTGGTAACTGGCGCAAGAACTAAGAAACATCATAAAAAAGAGACTTAAGAAAATCTTAAGTCTCTGATTATTTTTTTGCTTTTGATTTTTCTTTAGAAAAAACATTTGTTTCATTAAATCTTATAGACCGATTGATTTTTTGCGGTAAGTTTTGCGGATCTGCTTGTAGTTAGACCAAGCCATTACGTTTGATTTTAAATTTGTGAAATTGAGAGTTAGTTTGTAATAAACTGACTTATCTTTTCCAACTTCTTGAACGATTGAATCTAATCGACCGTTGATAATGAAATCAGCGCCCGTTTGACCGCCTGGTCCTTTTTTAGATTCTTCAGCAACCATTCCCGAATTTTGATAATTGTATTCGTCTGCTACGTCTTGACGAGCTTCTTTATCAACAAAAGAAAATTTGTTTGTGTTCATGAGCTCAACACGAACCATGTCCATGATATTTTGAGTATCGATATGCTCACTCGTTTTATTTTGTAAGCCAGTCACCATAACAACAGGTGCAGTCTTAGCATTTTTAACTGATGGGTGATTACTTAAACTTGCTACTAGATCTTGAACTGCTTTTTGCATATCAGTTTCAGACCATTGATCATTCAAAAGATTTTCGCGGTTTACATCATCATAGCTTCCTTTTACGAATGCTTTCGGTCCGCATGATGAAAGAGCCAAACAAGCTGCAAGACTTAACAAAATATTTTTAAACATAGATTCTCCTAATTTGTGGTTGGCCTGATTATGGCTTTCCTGTCACAGATCATAGAGTTATTTATCCGGAATGGGAATACCCGGATGTGCGGCACAGCAAAACTGTGCTTTTAGCGACACTCTTTTTTTGCAGTGCGAGTGGTGATTGGAAGCAACACCTAGACCCCCTTCAATCTTGAGTTCATTAGACGCCTTTCGGCATTTAAGGCCGCTATTTAGTTGGACTCAGGAAGAAGTCTATATCATTGCACTTAACGTTGGCAGAGCCCCCATTGAAACAAAGCTATTGTTCAGGGGAACTGTGGATTTTTGTCTATTTCATCCCCGAGATGTTTTTCGATTCGTGATTCAGCATAATGCTTCCTCCTTTATCATTGCCCATAACCATCCAAGTGGCGATCCCACCCCGTCTTATCAAGACATTGTTATTACAAAAAAGCTTCATCAAGCGGCTCGCCTGTTTCAGATCGAATTAATTGATCACCTGATTTTGACTGAAGATCGCTATTTAAGCTTGAAGGAACTCGGACTTTTGAGTGGAAAGCGGCGAACAGAACCGAACAAATTCTAGCGTGATCCGCCTTGGTTGCCGTCTTCAAATAGTGATGGCGCCCTTTTTTCTTTGAGCTTTCTGACAGAAAGAACTTCGAAATTGGGACCTAGTTCAATATCCCAACCGCCTCTTCGAGCATTCTCCTTAAACTGTTCAGCATAAGCTTCGCGGTATGCTTCGGATGCCTTTTGAAGTTGTTCGTTTTCATACAATCTTTGCTGAACAATATCTTCCGGTGTTGATTGATCAGGAGGAGTTTGTCGAGAGCGGTCAAGCTCATCGGTCAACGACTGCATGTACGGATCTGATTCTAAGGAAAATTCCTTACTTTCTTGGTACGCAGGTTGGGCAGAGGTCGAATTAAGTTTATTAAGTTGCTGATAGACTTCGATTTGTCGTTGGCGGCGATCGGCCTCGACATTGTATGCGGTATCTTTAAGGTGGCCGTCGACTCTTTTCATTCGCTCTGGATCGTTGATAACTTGGCTTGAATGACTCTCGCCTGCTTTTTTATTTTCAGGATTTTCAGATAGAAAAATAATGGCTACACCAAATACAAGAAGCACGAGGAATATCCACGACTTATCTTTTTCTTTCTGCGTTTTATTTTGAGGCACTTTCACAAGTTTTTAATCGGTAAAAATTTGGATATACTTAAGAAGTCTTAGGCGCCTGGACTGGCACAAAGTCTAAGGAGTTTAAACTTTTTCAGCTTCTTTTAATGGAGGCTTAACTGGAAGAACAATAATAAATTCGGTTCCCACCCCTGCTTCAGAGCGAACTTGGATTTCTCCACCGTGATTTTCAATGATTCCGTAAGAAAT
>JANPPO010000354.1:0-3768 GCA_031428555.1 Bdellovibrionales bacterium
CGCCAGAGTCATATTTATAACCAGTCGACTTAAAAGTACCCAACGATGAAACATAGGTTTTTGCCATGGCGACAGCGCGGTCGACATGAATGCGTCCAAAGCCGTACCAGTTATGAAATCTGTGACCAGCGGCGTTCGTAACCCAGCCTTGTTGATACGTGTAGCCAGCTAAGCTTAAAGAAGCAATCGGATGCGCTGTTGCGCCCGCATTCGCATCAACTTTATCAGCGGTCATTGCAAAAATGTGTTTTACATCTCTCCAGTTTAAATTGGGATTTGCATTTAGCAATAAGGCAGCAGCTCCGGATACAAGTGGAGCAGCGCCCGATGTTCCGTTCATCGTCGAGGAATGTTCGCAAGCTGAGTTTGGTGCGGCACCTTGATTAAAAGGAGAATTCGTACCACTCAAACTTTTGAGACCCAACGAACAGCCTACGAAATCCGTAGTGATCAAACCTGGCTGGATGTACTGCTGAAAGGAACTAGTCGAAGTTGCAAGTCCATACTCACCACCTGGGGCGCTAATCCAAACATTTGATCCTGGTGATGAATAACTCGAGCTGACTCCATCAGCATTGACTGCGCCGATTAGAATCGTAAATGGCGACGTCGCAAGCTCGCTGTGATTTGCATTTCCTAAGAAAGTCGCAGTAGGTGCAGAAGTTGGGTAACAATCTTTGAGATATCCGTAAAAATCATTTCCTGCTGCCATGATATAAATTGCACCACGGCCCCCGCGAAGATTCATTACTCCCGCTTCTAACTTCTGATAATACGGATCGTTATATTCACCTAAGTAACACTGAGAATCTCCCCAACTATAATTGAAGATATCGAAATTTCCATCGAACTGATCATGTATTCCTGCTGTCAAATAACCTCGGGCCGCTAATTGATCTTGAGCTTGAATAAAAAGAAATCCTGAAATGCTTGCAAGTGGCGCAACTCCACGGCCACCTAAATCTGTCCAACCACGCTCTGCTGCCAAACCCGCTACTGCCGTTCCGTGAGCGTCGCCCGCTGTGTTTGTTGCAGGGCTAGAATTTCCCGCCCAAGATTTCGTATTAGCATAATTAATTAAATAATTTCTTGAACCAGAACCAATGATATTAGGAGATAAGCCCCTGTGCGCTTCGTGAATTCCAGAATCAGAAATCGCGATGCGAATCCCTTTACCTAGAAAGCCTTCTCGAATTGTTGTATCTTGATGAATATCGTTTCCTGCGATTCCCGCAAGACCTGCGTAAGCTTTCTGACCAACATTCTTTATATGCCATTGCTGCTCTTTTAGCGGATTTCCAGCTATTTTAATAGAGTAAGGCCCCAGTAAAGTAGTCTGTCCACCTTGAGTCACACTGACTCCAACATTCGTTGAAGTTTGGATGAGCGTCGGAAGGCCTGATAATTCTCCATTCACTGAATCTAAAGTTAACCACGCTGGTAGATTTGATGCGGAGTACGTTGCACCTGCAGCAGCGCCCGGAATTCTGAAACGGAATTGCCTGTCTTGAAATGCGGTAATTTGATTATTACTTTCTGCAGTCTGATAATCAGATTCAGCAGAACCTGAAATCGACGGATTAGAAAGCGAGCTGCCCGCTAAACTACGAGTCGCGTCACTCACTTTAAATTGAGAGCAATTGGTGTAACTCACCAGCAACAAAAACGAAAACAGCAAATAAAAAGAGACTGTGGTTTTTTTCATCCGTTAAAAGCCCTTGTACGAATCAAGAACTTCCACAGAGACAGATCTGATTCTTTCGTTTTGTTTTATTTCGCTAAAGACTTCATACAAACCTTCGCCGTTTCGAACTTTAAAGGTCGCAAGTCCAATTGCCGAATCATAGATTTGCAAATCCATTGGATATTTCTGAGCCAGTTTTTCAGCTTCATTATTTTCATAAGTCTGAACTAAGATCACTCCAGTTAACAGACCAACTCTTCCGTTAGACTCTCGGTACACAACGGGATAAGACTCTTCATCAACTAAAACTTTTTGTGCTAATTGCGCATCGATCGGAAACATTTCATGCCCAAGTGAGCGATCACCCACGGCGTTCAACTTTTCTTTACTGGCTCTTAATTTCATAAGTGTAAATTGTTGGTCACTTGAAGAAAATTGCAAACTCGCTTTGTTTTCTTTTAAGTACTGATCTCTTTTTTGAATTTCGCCTTCAACCGAGTGGGCAGGTTTTGAAATACGGATCGCGTATTTTCCACTTTTCGGAGTTTCAACTTGATTTGGAACTCGCACAGTTTCTTCAGTCACAACAGGTGCCGTGAAAGGTTTTGCATTTTCATGCTTGTTCGAGGATTTTTGAGAATGAGTTGAGGCCAAGTCTTCCTGAGAAGAAACTTCAGAATTTTTAGATTTTTGGAAAAAATAAAATCCAATCAAAAAGACAATAAGAAGACCCAAAAGAACATGACGCTTCATTCCCACCCCGTCATATTATTCTATACTGACTAAACTTTATTGATGAAGTGAGGAATGATTAAAGTCTCAAAAGAGTCTGCATAAGCCTTGAACAGTGCAAAAGTCCTGTTTCATTTTGATACAGGACCTTTTTACAGAGCTATTCTACCGTCACAGATTTCGCTAAATTGCGAGGCTGATCAACATCATAGCCCATTTGATGGGCTACGTGAAAAGCCATCAACTGAAGTGGAATCGTCGATAAAATCGGATTCACAATCCAGTGTGCTTTTGGAAGTGCTAAGTAGAAATGACTTTTACGTTTTAAATTTTCATCTTCGCCAGTACCGATCGCAATAACTTCCCCGCCCCGGGCTTTAGCTTCTTCTAAATTAGAAAAAGTTTTTTCGTACCACTGATCTTTTGGACAAAGCATGACGATCGCCATGCGGTTATCTATTAATGCTAATGGTCCATGCTTCATTTCGCCAGCGGCGTAACCTTCGGCATGAAGATAGGCGAGCTCTTTCATTTTAAGAGCGCCTTCCATCGCAATCGGATACGACAGTCCACGACCCATATATAAAAATCCACGATAATCTTTTAACTTTTCTGCAGTTTCTTTAAAATACTTGTCGTAAGCGAGAACTACTTCAAGTTGCGCAGGTGTAGCGAGTAACGCATGCACCATTTCCTTTTCAGCGGTAGATGTTAAGAGTCCGTTTGCTTTCGCCCATTGAATTGCTAGACAAGAAATCACCGTCAAAGTTGAAGTGAAAGCTTTTGTGCTGGCAACACCAATTTCAGGGCCACTGAGCATATAAAGTTTGATCTGCGCTTCACGGTCAATTGTTGAACCCTTAACATTACAAAGACTTAAAATTTTGAGTCCTTTTTCTTTTGCTAATCTAAGGGCCGCTAGAGTATCCGCCGTTTCACCACTTTGAGAAATCGTCATGAACAAAGTATCTTTTTCTAATACTGGCGCACGGTACCTAAATTCACTAGCAACATCGATATCAACTGGAACTTTAGCCAAAGTTTCTATTAAATATTTTGCAACTTGAGCCGCATAAAAGCTTGTTCCGCAGGCCACGATGCAAAGTCTTTTCGTTTTCTTTAAAAGCTCTGTCACTTCGCTATTAGATAGACCCTCAGTTTTTAAATTCACCGTGTGGGTTTGAGCATCTGTGTGCGGCGCTAGTGCAGCAGCAACCGAACGTGGCTGCTCGTAAATTTCTTTCAGCATGTAGTGAGAAAAACCCTGCTTTTCCACCATTTGAGGATCCCAGTTGATCTCGACAATTTTTTTAACGATCGGCGCACCGTTGGCGGTATAGATTTCAATTTGA
>JANPPO010000355.1:0-7745 GCA_031428555.1 Bdellovibrionales bacterium
TGGCCCTCAAGTGATGCAAGGCTACTGGAACCGCAAAGATGAAACAGATAACGTTTTATCAAGCGACGGCTGGCTCAAAACTGGCGATATCGCCCAAATCGATAAAGATGGTTTCGTCAAAATCGTAGACCGAAAAAAGGACATGATCCTAGTTTCAGGCTTCAACGTTTATCCAAACGAAGTCGAAGACGCGATCGCCACGCACCCAAAAGTTTTAGAAGTTGCAGCGATTGGAATCAAAGACGAACACTCAGGCGAAGTCGTAAAAGTATTCGTCGTAAAGAAAGATGCATCGCTCACAGAAAAAGAAGTGATCGAACACGCGAAGAAAACTTTGACTAATTATAAGGTGCCGAAGTTTGTTGAGTTTCGACCGGAATTGCCGAAGACGAATGTGGGGAAGATTTTACGCCGAGCTTTGCGGTAGCGCGAGGTTCTGTATTCTTAGAGCAGTGATTGCTTGATAAGTTAGGGCATCCGTCCATGGGAACGCTATCTGCCCGGCTCGCCGCCCGCACCATCGTGGCGGTCAGAACCAAAGATTACAAAGATCACGTAGATCCTATTTTAAACCTCAGGTGAATTATGTCTTTTGTTTTCCTGGCCACGATGGCCAGGAAATAGCCCTCACACGGATGGACACACACCGCGCAACCCTCCGCAGCTTAAGAACCACTCCCCCGAACCCAAACCCACTCCACCAAAAACGAAAAAATCCGCGCGAGCTACCCCACGCGGATCAATCTATCGAACTAAACTCTTCTCGAAAACTTAAGCCTTCTTATTCCAAGAAGCACACCAAGCCTGATCCTTCACCAACTTAGCGTTGAAGATCGTGCAAGATCCAACTTTTGAACCTTCTTTAGTTCCCACTTCTTTATAGAAGCTGCAGTTGTTGCAGTATTGCTTTTCAAAAGCTAAACCGCCTCTTTCGATTTTCAATTCTGGCTTTTTAAGATCTGCGTGCTTTTCTACGTAATTCATTGGAACAGCCAATGGATCTTTTGGGCTGAGGATTGGATTAGCTAAAGGACCTGCATCTGCTGCTGCTGCACCCGCCGCCGCTCCCGCTGCAGGACGTGCTCTTCTTTTTTCTTCAGCATTTGCTAAAGAGCCGACTAGGCCTAATGATACGAAACCTAGGGCTTGGACGAAAAAACTTCTTCTTGAATTCTTCATGAGTGACTCCTATTTATTTTTTCTGACTGAAGCCCATCATGATCTCTTTTCAATTGGTTTTCAATTAGAAAAATCTACAGGGCATGTCGCACAATTGACGTCTTTTCCAAAGCTTAAGACCTTGGTTAAGCCTCCTAGCGTGTTTAAAAGCAACGCTTCCTGGTCCACTTCTTGGAATATCTCTTTGTTAAGAGGGAAGGAGGACAAATGATGAGATTTTCTAGAATATTTAGTTTAGTTACGTTTGTCTTTATTCAGACTTTTGGATCAGCTAGTTACAGTGCGAGCGCAAGCACATCTGGCCTTTCTGAGATGCCCCCTTACTTTTCGAATTTGGGTCATCCCCAACAGACTGGGCAAATTAATTTGCAGCATATTTTGATGCTTAAGAAGTTTAACCACTTTGTGAAACAAGGGGTTCCTCCCGAAGCATTACGGCGTGTTCTCGAAGTCTTTTTTCAGAATTATGGCAAAACCATAGCAGTGAAAGCTGTTAATAGCATAGCTCGCGTTCCTTTTCAGAATGATCGCTACTTAGGAATTGCTGATTTCAATCTTCCTTCGACGGAAAAACGCTTTTACTTGTTAGATTTAAAAACCGGCCAAGTCGAAAGACATTATGTATCTCATGGAAGCGGACTGCGCCCTAATCTGATACCGAACCAATTCGTATCTCCTCATACCGGAAAAAAACCGGGATACCTGATTCCCCAAGTTTTCTCGAATGAAATAAACAGCGGCACAACTTCCCTTGGGATTTTTATTACAGGTCGCGTTTACGAGAGCACATCTTTTAAAGGAAATGCCATGAAGCTTTTTGGCTTTGAGCCCACGAACTACAATGCCTACGCCCGTTCTATTGTGGTTCATCAAGCGAACTATGCTTCGCCTGAGTGGATGAAAAACATGGCTTCCAAATATGAGCAAACAAAAAAGCTTCGTGATCGGCCACGCTTAGGCCGTTCTCTTGGATGTTTTGCTTTTGATCCGCAACATGGAGATGCCATTATAGAAAAACTGAAAGGTGGCGCTCTGATTTATTCTTATGTACAAGGTGCAGAAAAACTGATTTTGGAATCACCGGAATATCAAGAAGTTGTGACTGTGGGTGCAAATGATGACGAGGGTGAAGATACACCTGAAGAAATTCAACAGGTCGACCAAGACAAACATGGTGGTAAAGCAAACCCCGCAAAAGCCAATGTCAAACCCACTCGAACAGGTGTTAAACTTCCAAAGCCTATTGCCAAATCAGCCAAATAGTAATTGTTTAAGTCGCAAAAGTAATTCAAGCACTACCCAAACACATTTGATTCACGTAGGTTTTTCGTATGAAGAACGCGTCGATTATTTATACCTTAGGTACAGAATTTTACGATCCAGTAGAACCGGCAAAGTTTCCGAAAGCTCAGCTTCGATATTTTAATCAAGACGCTGCCGAAACTATTGGCTTACAACATTTATCTGCCCTCGAAAAACAGAATCACTTTTGGAAATTTAAAACATTCAAATCGAATGTGCGGCAACCTTTAGCACTTCGCTATCATGGCCATCAGTTCAGGCATTGCAATCCTGATTTAGGTGATGGAAGAGGTTTTCTATTTGCACAATTTTTAAGTCAGAAAAAAATCTATGATTTAACGACGAAGGGGTCGGGGCAAACCCCCTACTCCAGGGCCGGTGATGGAAAACTCACATTAAAAGGTGCCCTGCGAGAAATCTTAGCAACAGAGTATTTAGAATCCTTAAGCGTTAATACCAGCAAAACTTTTTGTGTTTTTGAAACTGGTGAAAGTTTGGAAAGAGGTGATGAACCCTCGCCGACAAGATCTGCGGTGTTAACCCGAATGGTGCACAGCTCTGTGCGCTTTGGAACTTTTCAAAGACTAGAGTACTTAGATCAAAGTGAAGAAATGGAAAAGCTGGTCGATTATTGTTTGGAAAATTATTATCCAGAAGTGCGCCCCCGGTCTGGGCAAAAAGTTTCAACATTTTACAAAGCCGTCGTTCGTAAAACTGCGGGCCTCGCAGCGCAACTGATGACCGCAGGTTTTGTTCATGCAGTTTTGAATACCGATAATATGAACATAACCGGTGAAGTTTTTGATTTTGGTCCTTACCGTTTTTTACCTCAGTATAACCCTTACTTCACAGCTGCTTATTTTGATCACACAGGACTTTATTGTTACGGTCGCCAGCCTGAAAGTTTCATGTGGGGTCTTGAACAACTGGGGCTTTCTTTAAAAAAGATTGAGCCGAATTTATCCGTTGATCTGATCTTACAAGATTTCGTCAAAGAATTTAATTCTCAGCATTTAAAACATTTTTTTCGCAGACTTAATTTGACTCCCAGATTTGATGAAGTCGATGAAACTCTACTTCAACAATTTTTTGCGATGCTTGCAATAGCTGAAAGAAATTTCGAGCAAGCATTTTTTGATTTTTACGGTGGCCGCGAACGCCAAGGCTGGAAGTTACCTGAAAGATTAGATGAGTATCAAGATTCCGAATCTTTAGAATTTATTGAAACACTCAAAAAATATAAAGCTGCCGATATATCTCGTCTTCTACATCCGTATTTTTTAGAACCAAAACCCGAGACACTTCTAATTCAAGATATTGAAAACATTTGGCAGCCGATTTCTCTCCGAGATGACTGGTCACTTTTTGAGCAAAAATTGCAGCGCATCCGCGCTTTTCGCGGAGTGTATAAAGCAAGTTCTGCTTCTAAACATAGTGAAGTTTTCTAAACTCTACGCGTTAAGTGCCAATCTTTGCCCAGTCTTAGGCAGACTTTGTCAGGATATCATTCGTAATCATTACGCAGAGAGGAAGAATCGATTCCCCTGATGACAAGGATTTGGGATGTTGATCAAACTACAGGTGCATTTCAGGTATTTTGTTGGGGGTTATCAAGCGATGAAAAAGCTTAAGTGGCAGGTTCCTTTATTCCTAGCTTTTTTTGGATTTTCTCAAGCTCATGGATATTCGACGATCTCTGAAGCCCTACTTAACGTTTATCTTTCTAGTCCGTTAGATCTTGTTCCAAGCTCAGCTGCGGGCAATGCGAAGATCAATCTCCTTAAATGGAACGACAATTTAAAAGATCCTCCAGTTCCAACAGAACGCTACGATCGCATTCAACAATTTGGAACTTGGATTACTCTTAATCAAAGTGCTGATGATTGTATTGATGTTCGAAATCGCGTGCTGATGCGTGAATCAGCCGGCCCGATCGAAATGCGAAAAAATAACCCATGTAAAGTGGGAACTGGTAAGTGGTACGATGCTCACACAGATAAGGTGTATACGAATTCTCAAGACTTACAAATTGATCACTTCGTCCCGCTTAAAGACACTTACACAAACGGTGCCTGGAAGTGGAACTATCAAGCGAGATGCGCTTACGGAAATTATATGGGCTACCGCGATCACCTCAAGCCCGTTGAATCAAAAGCCAATATGTCGAAGTCTGACAGTCATCCCGGCGACTACTTACCGGATAACCAAGCTTACCGCTGCGAATACCTCAAGACTTGGCTAAGCATCAAACTCATCTGGAAATTGGGAATGCAGCGGGATGAAGCTCAAGCAATTAAGAATTTAATTGCGCAAGAACGTTGTAATCCGTCTCAATTTACTTTTTCGACTGCTGAACTTCAAGCTCAGCGGGGGATGCTTGTGAAGATGCTCGAGTTTTGCCCCGAGACACCGCCGCCACCGCAAGATTGGAACAACAAGGTTGAATCCGGTCAGTAACTTGAGGTAAGACCTCTCACCGGAGGTCTCATGATCAAGTTCTTCATTATTTCTCTCTTTTTTTCTCTTCCCGTTTTCGCCCAGGACATTAATTGTGTTTTAAGTGAATTTTCTGAAGGTCAAAACCTTGACCAAAGTTTTCTTGTCACAGCTAACCCTGCTGATCCGCATGGGTCCATGAAGCAGCTTGAGTTCAAAAAATTCACTCAATATGTAGGTTTTGTTGCGCTCGTTAAAGGTTACGCTGTGATTAACGTGCAAACTCCGGATGGCTCGGTGATGTTTACGTCTCAGGGAAGCGTGAGTGACGTAACAAGCTTACAACTTTTGTTTCCGTCGAAAGATAATAATCCGGTTGGCGTATACGTCAGATGCGGTCATGATAAGAGATAGATGGATCAACTTTCTTGGATTTATTTTCCGACAGCCTTACTTCTTGGTGGCCTCCATGCCCTCGAGCCAGGCCATGCTAAGACTTTAACAGCTGCTTACTTGATAGGAATTAAAGGAACCAAGAAAGATGCCTTTCTTTTAGGGCTATCAGTTGCAATCACTCATTCCTTAGTTGTGATTTTAATTTCTGTTGCGGCTTTGTACGTTGGAAAAGAAGCTTTCACAGAAGATGTGACTCATTATCTTCAAAAAGGCAGCGGTATTGTTGTTATTCTTTTAGGTGCCTGGTTGATGCTGAAACGATATCTTTATAAGCGCAAACATGATGGCCATCATCACCATCACCCGCACTGCGCGCCGACTCCTGTCGAATTAAAGGGCCAAAAAATCAGCGGTAAGTTTGAAATCATCGACACAACATTGGGTGAAAAAATTCAATTTATATCTGACGAAGCCCTGCCCGTTCGAAATTTGAAAATATTTATTCAGCGTCCAGCTGAAATCGAAATCCAGCAGATGATCTCAACTGATTTTAAAATATTTATCGGCGAAAATATGCTTCGAGAACCACACGAGTTCGTAGCAGAACTCGAATATATTGAAGGCAGTCATCGTGAAATTCTGACATTTGAAATTAACGAACTTGAGCAACATCACCATGGAGATTCGGATGGTCATGCCCACGCAGATGCTCACAACGATGATCATTGTCACACGCATGAGATCCCTGATTACGCTAAAAGAGGCGAAAAGCCGACACTCTGGCAGATCTTTACCTTTGGCGCTGCAGGGGGAATGATCCCATGCCCTGCCTCCATTACGGTGATGTTACTAGCTTTATCAGTCGGCCAAGTGGGTCTGGGGCTTTTTACAGTTCTGGGATTTAGCTTAGGCCTTGCAATCACCCTTGTGACTGTTGGTTTAATCGTTGTTGCAGGCATTAGCCGCATTCAGCAATCTGGCAGATTTAACTGGCTCTCACTGAATGCGCCCATGATTAGCGCTTTTGTCGTGATGTTATCGGGTTTTGCAGCTTTGCTTCTTCACTAATATTTTTAAAAAAGAATTTCAAACCTGAATCAGAATTTTCGAGAGAAAAATAGTCTCAAACTACGATTGAGAAACCGAGCGCCAGATGAGTGCTGGAATAATAATGTATAAAGTAACGTCTCTGATCAGGTAGTAGAAAAAAATCGCGATAACCAGCTTCCAGCCAAAGCGGCGAAACACAGCTTTAAAGCCCTGTTCGCGGTAAATTTGGCGTGCTTCTTTGAAGCTGTTACGAAGTTTTTCAAGCATGACTTTCATAAGGGAAACACACATAACGTGGAATAATGCCCCTGACAACTGTATCAAAAACGATGACTGTCTGAGACTTCGACAAAAACCTCAAATCTCATAAAATGCATTTAAGATTTTTTGTCGAAAAGTTCGACGGACTAGACCACCAATTTTTTTTGTTTTTAATTTTTTTCTAATAAATCCCACAACTTACGCTGTCTCGTTTCGAGAAAAAACCTTTAAACAAAGATCATTTCAAGCACTTAAGCCGTCGAATGGAAATTGTTCGTTGCAACTCCCATACTGGTTCTAGAAAGCAAGTCACTAGCCTCAGGTCTACCTAGAGTTAGTGATTTTTGGAGGATACACATATGAGAACGTTGATGAGCATCAAGGATTTAAGTGTAGCTGGTTTAACAGGACTTTTGGCTCTGAGCTTGAGCGCTTGTGATAAGTCTGGTGGCGGTGTAACGATCCTCTCTGCTGAAGAGAACTTCAAGGTGACTGTTGATACTCAACCTCGCCCGGTTGATATCATGTGGGTTATTGATAACTCAGGTTCAATGCAATCATCTCAAAATAACTTAACAAGTAATTTCAATTCATTCATCCAAGACTTCGTAACATTAAATTACGATTTCAGAATGGTCACTTCAGCAAGTGATACTTGGTTCGAGCCATTCAATTCGAATCAACTTTATAGTTCACGTTGGAGACAAGGTAATCGCGCTTCTACAAATCCTACGAATAGCGGTGTTTTTGTAATGAACAAAACAACACCAAGCTTAAATCAAGTATTCACGACAAATGCAGCTGTAGGAATCAACGGAAATGGTGACGAAAGAGCTTTTGCATCTATGCAGCGTTCATTAAACAACACTGCAAATGCTGACTTCAGAAGAAGTAATGCTTTCTTAGCTGTTATCATCGTAAGTGACGAAGAAGATTTTTCTAGAACAGATTCCTCTTTCTCTGAAAATTATAATGATCCGAAGTTAATTCCAGTTAGCTCTTATGTTTCTTATCTTGATACATTAACTGCAAGTAACTCGACTAACCGGAAAGATGCGTACCAAGTAAATGCGATCTACATCAAGGACCAAGCTTGTTTAACTCAACTAGGAAACTCAACT
>JANPPO010000356.1:0-22444 GCA_031428555.1 Bdellovibrionales bacterium
CCAGATCAGGCTTTATTGTCCAAAGTGCTTCGTGAAGGAGAATAGATTGTTGTTCATTAAGAGTTAGAAGAAAAAACTCTGGCATAAAAAGCGTTTCATTTGATTCAACAATTGTAAGAGCAAGTACAGAAATATCTGTTGAAAGTCGATTAAAGAGTCCAGCGTAAATCTGTTTAGCTTCAACGAAATTTTGGCTTTTAGCCTCTTCTTTTGGAACAAGGTAGTAAGTTCTACTTTCGAGTGCCAGGAGCAGTTGCTGCTTGGGACCTGTCGGAATTTTGAGGTTTCGTACCACCTCAATTACAGACACGAGGGACGTAAACTGATCATTTTCTAGCTTAACCCAGGCTAGTTTTTTATATTTTTCATAAAGCGCGGGAGTACCGTCTTTGGTCACGATTCCACCGCCACCGTTTCCTACTACGCGCCAATCGCCTGCTATAGCTGACTGACAAATTGTTAGACACATGAAGATTGAAAATAGTATAGATCGAAATGATTTCATTGGAGTCTCTTTACATTTTTAGTTATAAAAACACAAGATTTATTCGGGATATAAAATGAAGCCAAATGAAAACCAACATTATCGCGATATCTTATTTCAACATTTTGAAAAAAAGAAAATTCGCAACTCAAGATATTCTTTAAGAGCGTTCGCGCGCGATCTGGAAGTTCCTGTATCTAGATTGAGTGATGTTTTCACGGGAAAGAAAAGTCCATCTCTGCCGATGGCGACTCATTTAGCGCTTAAAATGGGACTTGGAACTCTTCAAAAAGATCTTTTTATAACGTCTATTCAGCTTGAAAAAGAAAAGATTCAGGCCCGAAAAAGTTTAGTCGAAAAGCGTTTGGAATTAATTCAGAAAAAAGTTCAAAGCCAGTGGACCCTCGAACATTTTGAACTGGTATCGAAGTGGCTCGATCACGCTATTTGTGTAGCTATTTCTCTCGACAAGCCGCCAAAAACTCCAGAGCAACTAGCGCAAATGTTCGGGGTCGATGTAGCAGAAGTAAATGCAAGTTTAGAAAAACTGCTCGCTCAAAATGATATTGTTGAAACTGCAGATGGCTGGATGGCAACAGAGGCAACAAGTACGACCCCTGATGACAAACCATCGCTGGCTATTCGTCAGTTTCACTCGGAGATTCTAACCAAAGCAAAAGCTTCGCTTGCAAATGATCCAATGGAAGTTAGAGATTTTACCAGCATTATTTTTAGCGTAAACACGCAAGAGCTTCCGATTCTTAAGAAAAGAATTGCAGAGATGCGTGACCAACTAATGATGGAATTTGGCTCTACGAAAGACTGCGACGCAGTCTATGATCTATCTTTAGTCTTATTTCCAATTTCTGAAATCAAAGAGAATAAATAAGACTTCTTATTCGTGGGCTTCAATTGTTATTTTGGTCATCGGTGAATTTTCGACCATATTCTTTGAAGACCAGTTGTCTAATGACGACTTTAAAAACTGAAGGAATTCAGAGCGCTTTTCGACCGCTACCTGAACGCTAGTTGACAGCAGCTTCTTAACGTCTTCGTTATTGCTTTGCGGACTAACGCCAACACCTTTACGAGTCCACTTTGTGCGACTACACTCGTTCGATACAAGTTCTAGAAATTGACTCTTCTGTTCAGAATTGAGCTTGAGGCTTTCCGTGTAATGTAAAGCGCGCTGAGAAGAAATGCCTGATCGGCCGGACATGATCTCGCTCATGCGTGAAATTGGCGTTGCCAAATCTTTGGCAAAATCAAGAAGACGGTAGTGCGGATCCTGTTTAAGTCGGCTTTGGAATTCGTTTCGTAATATATCGCGGAAACTTTTTATCTCATTAGTCATTAAAAGACTTTAGTGCACAAATGACAGTGGAGAAACCCGTTTTTTTCGTCGAAAAAATATTTGTATTTCTAAGTGTTCCAGAGCGTTACACTAACAATCGCCAATTCTTACATACGCGAGTAAATACAATAACTTATGGTTCTTGATTTGAATGTTTTCATTATATGTCGTATGGCAAGTGCGCTGCATACCCTATTAGAACTAGCCTAAAGCAAGCATAAAAAAATGAAAAAATAACGGCTGGGGTCTGCTTGCCTCAGAATCCAATTTTTTGATTATAAAAACCAACTTACCCTGACCCAAACAAAATACTAATTAAGATTTTTTACAAACCTGCTCTAAAAACGACCTTTGTTAAAAAAAGTTGATTTAAGTGATTGGTAAAAAACAGAGCTTGGGGTAATATTCCCAAATGTCGAAAATTCTTGTAATAGACGATGTCCAAGACATCTTTCACCTGGTCAAATCAATTCTCGAGCCAACACACCAAGTGTTCTGGTCTGAAACACTAAAAGCGGCGGAAGAAACTCTTCTGCATAAAAAAATTGATCTTATTTTACTTGATGTGATGTTGCCAGATGGAAACGGATTTCATTTCCTTGCGGATCTTCAAAAAAAGGCAAAAGACACTTTGCCACCGGTTGTGTTTTTGACTGCGCAAGATCATGTATCAGAAAAAGTTTTGGGATTTTCGTTAGGTGCAGAAGACTACATTACAAAAAATAGCGATTTTTTGGAAATGAAAGCTCGCCTTGAAGCACGTGTTAAAAAACTATCAAGCACAACTGAGATTAAAAAAATTGAATCATTCGGCCCGGTAAAGGTGAATGTTCATACACAAGAAGTTTACTGGAATGACAATGGTCAAGACCGGTTGATTGAATTGACTCGGCTTGAGTTCAAAATTTTCTGGTTATTGTCTCATCATTTAGGCGAAACAGTTTCTCGGGATGAAATTTTGGATAAGGTTTGGGGGCCTGGCTTTCAGGTTTACACTCGGTCGGTAGACACTCACGTATCAAATTTAAGAAAAAAGTTACCCAAGGTCGTTTTCAAAATTGAAAGCTCATCTGGCCAGGGTTACAAAATGAACCTGATCTAATTTTATTTAATGAGTTCTTAAAGCTAAACTTGAAATTTAGCTCTATTGCCATTTGCTTCTTTAAGCTGCCGATTCTTGTCAGAAAAACTAAATTAGCTTTTTGCTTTCGATTTCCACTAATTTTTCAATATTTTCAACGATTCTTAAACAAGAATTGTGGTCTTTTTGAAGACCGGCTTCTTCTAGTTTGAGTCCCATAGTTTCAAGATCTGGAAAGCCGAAAGGTCTTGCAACACCTTTAATGGCATGGCCAACGCGCGACACATCATCATAATTGTTTTGATTTAAAGCAGCTCTCGCTTTTGCGCAGTCTTTTTTTCTGTTCTCGAAAAACTGTGGGAGGTATTCCTGAATGTTTTCTGGTCGTTCTTGTTCGTGCATGATATCCCCCTGTTGTTGTTCGATTAGTTTTTCAAACAGTCATCTTGAAGACCAGATGAGTTTTCTTGTTAATATTGTGAGGAGAAATTAACAATTTATTATGTCAATATCTCGACCCAAAATACAAAATGCCGAATTGGTAGTTAAGCTTCTGTATCCACTCAGCAATAGTCTGTTTTCATAACCATAATAGTGAAATTGCATCGTGGCAAAACACTTTCAACGAACACAATACTCTTTGAAAACTTTGTTAAAACTAGATTCGCGCAATGAGTTATAGCGGTTTGAGAACGGCAAGTTCGATTTTGATCACGGCAAAGGAGTTTAATTTATGAAGTGATATTACGCTAAGCTTATGCTGCGTTCGCTTTTTCTTTTTTCCTGTTCTTAAAACCCATCGCATCGCGCTTAAGCGTGTGGCGGATTCCCCACTGTCGTGATTTGGGTAAAAAGAAAAATAGAATTGGCATTAGCCATCTTCTAGGAATAAGACGGCGTAAAAAGTAAAAGACGATAGCGTCAGGTGTCGCCGGAACCCACAGGGGCGGATTTTCTGTCTGCACTGCCCAAAGAATTTTTCGTGCAACCTCTTCGGGGGTTGTCCAGGATAGTCGCATTAACTTTTCAACAAAGGGTCCCATGTTTTTATAATAGTCAGAATAAGGGGCGTCGGATTCTTGGTTGTCGGGATGGGAACGATTGCTATGGTAAACATTTTGAAAAGAATTAGAATTAATAAAGCCCGGTTGGATAAGAGAAACATTTATTCCGAAAGGCTTCATTTCATACCAAAGGGCTTCACTTGCGCCTTCGATAGCGTGCTTCGATGCAGAATAACTGGCCATCGTCGGCATTGCTAACATTCCGCTGACTGATGAAACGTTAATTATTTTACCACGGCCTTTGTGGCGCATAGAAGTAATAATTTCCCGAATCAATGCCATAGGTCCAAAATAATTGGTGTGCATTTGAAGTTGTTCATCGTCTTCAGTCATATGTTCAACGACCGAACGAAAAGAAATACCTGCGTTGTTGATAAGAATATCGACGTCGCCCCAGGCTTCGCGAATTTCGCTTAAACACTTCGTTCGGGATTTAGGATCAAGAATATCAAGCTCGACAATTTTGAAAGAATCGTTTTCTTCGAAATGGCCTCGGAGGTTGGCCAAAGAAAGACGACGTGCAGTCACGACAGTGCGGTACTGTGGTAATTTAGAGAAGAGCTCTGCCAGCGCACGTCCTACTCCTGAGCTCGCTCCTGTTACCAATATAATTGGTTTATAGCGAGGGTTTGGCATATTAGGAAATTATCTCATATCAAAAGTAAATGAGCATGAACTAGAAATAGTTTGTCTCAAGATGAGACAAACTATTTCTTTAAATCTTCAGTTTTAAATATTTTTTAATGTCACGTTTTATTTCGAGATCTAAATCAGGATAGCAGCGAAACTTGCTGTCATAAAAGAGGAAAGAGTCCCGCCAATCAAGGCTCTTATTCCTAATTGCGCCAAATCTTTTTTCCTTTCAGGGGCCATCGCACCAATTCCACCAACTTGAATTGCAATTGATGAAAAATTCGCAAATCCACAGAGAGCATAGGAAAGAATAATAACAGTCCGGTCGGAAAAATTCGCCGCCTGCTTTGCGAGAGATAAGTAAGCAACAAATTCGTTTAAGATAGTTTTTTCGCCTACGAGTGCGCCTGATGCGAAAGCTTCATCAAGTGGTATTCCCAAAAAAGGCATCAGCGGTGCGAAAACATAAGACATCATCAGTTGAAGTGATAACCCTGGATAGCCAAAGAACGCACCAACGTAGCCGAGCATTCCGTTGATTAGCGCAATGAGCGCAATAAACACTAAAAGCTGAGCGCCCACATTAAAAGCAAGCTTGAGGCCTTCCGTTGCTCCTTCAGTGGCTGCTTCTAAAACATTTGTGTAAGGCTTCAATTTGTATTCTTCAGGAATTCGGCCCAAGGTATCCGGGACTTCTTTTTCTGGAAACAGTACTTTTGCCAAAATAAGAGAAGCGGGGGCAGATAGGACACTTGCAGTAATAAGGTGACCCGCAATATCAGGAATCCGGTCTTTAAGTAATGCAACATAGGCGGCGAGGACTCCGCCAGCAACGCCGGCCATTCCGCCTACCATCAGCGCCATGTATTCTGACTTTGTCATTCTATTGAGATATGGCTTAATCACAAGTGGAGCTTCAGTTTGTCCAACAAAGATGTTTGCTGCAGCGGCAAGAGTTTCCGCGCCTGAAGTTTTCAAAATTTTAAAAAAGATCCAGGCAAAAAATCCTACCACTTTTTGCATGATTCCAATTTGGTAAAGAATGCTCATGAGGGCGGACACGAATAAAATTGTTGGAAGAACCTGAAAAGCAAAAATAAATCCGAACTGATCTTGCTTCATGAGGTCGCCAAAAATAAATTCAGAACCAATTCGGGTGAATTCAAGCACCGCAACTGCGGCATCATTTGCTTTATCAAAAATAAATCTTAAAGGTCCCTGAATCCCAAGGGCGGGAACCCCTAACACCAGAAGTGCGAGAACGAATTGAACGGCTAAGCCTTTAGCAACCAAGGCTGCTGGAAAACGCTTTCGATCAGCCGAGCAAAGCCAAGCGATAAGTACCCAAGTAAAGAGGCCAAAGAAGGCAAAAAGTTTTTCCATGAGCAGAAAGATAGAGGCGCCCTAGCCTAATGTCCAGTCGGAACTCGCATAACTATACAAGTTTAACTAAACTAATTGAGATGAAATACATTTACGTTCTGGAGGATGACCCCAAATCTCAGAAGCAGATTTTTGAGGCCCTCCGGAAGACTGAAACTCAGGCTCAGATTCGATTTTTTAAATCCTTGGAAAATTTTCAAGAATGGTTAGCTCTCGCGATGAAAGATGGTCAACGGGCACTCTATCAAGGCGGAGAAAAACTTGTACATGATGTTGTCCCTTTGACCTCCGGTTGGGATGCCACAGATGTCCTTCTTTTATTAATCTCAAAAGATGAATGGCTTGGTAGTCGTTATTTGACTCTTATTAAAAAAACGATCGAATCTTTCGTGCGCAAATCTATTTGCACAAAAGAAGATCCAACGCGAATGATTATTACAGCATTTGAAAGCCCTGACTTTAAGCTTCAATTAGTTGAGGACCCCGTCATCAGTAACGTCATTTTTAAACCTTTCGATGAATTAATCTTAAGTCAACTTCTGCACTTTGCTTTGAAAGGTCATCACAAGCCAACAGAATCGTTTGTTCATAAAGTGCAAACAACCAAAGAAGTTGAGATGACCAAAGAAGTTGAAATGGAAGCCGTTGGAGACATCGGGTTTGTCACAAGAAGTCCACGCGAAATAAAGCTTTATCAGGTTTCGAAATATTATGGAGAGGTGTTTAAAAGTAAGGGTCGAATGCATGTCATGGCCCGATGTATTGCTTGTAAACCTCATCCTGATTTACCGGGAGAGTTCCGAGTTTGGTTTTCGTTTTTTGGAATTCCTAGTTGGCAAATTTCTGATATCAGACGAAATAT
This sequence comes from Bdellovibrionales bacterium, assembly GCA_031428555.1. Taxonomy (GTDB): domain Bacteria; phylum Bdellovibrionota; class Bdellovibrionia; order Bdellovibrionales; family Bdellovibrionaceae. The sequence continues at coordinate 6,862 of JANPPO010000356.1, forward strand.
GGTCAAAAGAAATAATACTGAATATTCAGCCAATCTTCCTTTCAAGCCTGCGCCACTGCAAATGGACTGGGTTATATTGGACGCTGATAGAGAACGCGTCGCCAAAATAAAAAAGATTTTGGAAGTAGTTGCGGAAGCTCAGGTAAAAGTTTTTTCGAGTTTTGAAACATTCTTCTTCCAATCTGATCCTAGTGGCTTGGAAAATAGTCGAAAAGAAAAAGCTTGGATGGATACTCTAAAGCTTACGCTTCATTTGAATGCCAAGGGTGATGCAATTTTAAAAGTATTACCAGAAGATCAAGAAAAGAAAAAAATCTTCGGAGAGCCCTACGCAGAGTTTATCAAGTCCTCTTTCCATACAAAACTTCATGAATCGAGCTTACTCACTTTAAAAAGTTGGATACAATTGGGCGCCGCAGACCAAGAGCTTTTAGTTATTCAAAACCAGGGACAATTCTTTACTCTGAAAGCGGCCTCGTTTAAAAAGGACGGTGAGGGTACAAAAGCCATAATCGAGATTGAGCTGACCGAACCCAGCATTGCCGAGCGTTCAAAATGGTTTGAAGCAAGATTTCCAACGCCTCAGGGCGCTCACGCGATATTAATCGGCGAAGAATATCTTTATCCAGAAAAACTCGGTTTCTGGGAAGAATATGTAAAAGCTGCGAGATCACAGGGACAGGGACCCCGTTTTATGGCGCTGTATAAACAAGTGCCCGATGAAGGATTTGTCAGAAAATTGAATTGGCTTGAAGATATTTATGAAAACGGAAATGACTCTCCTTACATAGAGAGAAAACTCAAATGGCGCGGAGCCTATGACCAAACTCAACGTGAAGAAGGATCTGCTGCATTTCTATATAGCTGTAAAGAAATGATCCGTGTTGCCAATCCTGTTGCGGTAGCAGAGCTTTCTGAAGCAGGTTTGCTTATGAATTACTCCCGTCCTTTGCATGTCGGTGTTTTCAGAAAATTCGTATTATCGACATCTGGAGCGTCATTTAGTGAGTATGGGGCAACTTGTAACTACTCGGAAGAGCATCCTACGGAAAAAGATTTATTTCAGGCTCACTTTATATTTTTTGGTATTACCGATGGCCATCTTAAAAGCATTCGTGTATGGATATTAGAGAATTATGTCCAATCTAAGCAAGAAGAAGGCTCATGAAAAAAGTTGCTACAATATCTTTAGTCTCGATCATTCTAGTCGGAATTTTTTACGGTGTTTTAAACTATTGGTCTTATGTATTTGCAAAGACTGTTGAAGGCACAATTATTAAAGTTGAAAAACTTATGGATCCTATTGCAATGATTGCTCGCGAAGGTGAACCCTCAAACAAAGTATTTTCTTTTGCGGTTGCGATTAAAGACGAAACGACCGGGGAAATTTTCACAGCTTCAAGTGAAGATCGTCAGTGGGCTGCGGTCCAAGGCGAAGGCTTTTGCGGGGAAGCGAAATTTTTCCCATATGCCCCATGGAAATTTGATAAAGCTGGCACTTATTTTGGTGCAAGACTTATTAGACTCTGGTCATGCGCTGATAAAAAACCGCAATAGATTTTTGAACTCAATATTGACTAAACCTAAGCAACCTAATTAAAGTTCGCCTAAATTCCGGCCTGTGAAAGCATGTGGATTGTATTTTGCGCCACAGGATTTGCTAGCCACTTCTGAACATTCAAATCGTCTTCTTCTTCCTTGTTCAAAAGCTGACTTAATAAAATCAGCATGTCTTCAGACGTTATGATTCCCTGAACAGTTCCACTCTGAGTAATCAGATAAGAGGAAATCTTATTATCAATCATCGAATGTACAATAGTTCGTATGGGAGTTGAAACATCACATGACTTCACGTGGGGATTCATTACTGACTTCACCGGAAGCGAATCAGCTTTAGCGCATAGAAGATCACGGTCCGAGACAATTCCAATGACAGTTTGTTCATCTTCGCTGACGACGGGCAGATGCCGAATCCATTCATTCGTCATGACCTCGTAGGCTTCACCGACTGAAGTTTCGGCCTTGATGGTTAAAATTTTTCGAGACATTTGGTTCTTCAATTGGATTTTCATAGAGCCCTCCTGGCGTGCGCTGGTTAAAAAATTGAAAGCTTTAAAAGCACTTCAATTGCAGCACGGTTTGGAGGAAAAAAATAAATTAATCGAAGAACGCGAAGAAATCGTCCGATAATAGCAAAGCTTTTGTGCTTTTAAACACTAGCGAATGACGGCGCCAGTCCCATACTTTTGCGGAGCCTTCGCATATTCAGCTTGAGCTTCCGGTAACCAAGAGTTCAGTTTTTCTTTTCTTGATCTATCAGAAGGGTGAGTCGAAATAAATTCCGGAGGTGCGGCACCTTGCTTAGCTGCGCTCATACGGTCCCAAAGTTTTGTTGCCTCAGAAGGATCATAACCCGCGCGAGCCATAAAAATTTGTCCGGCCTTATCGCCTTCAGTCTCGTCTTCGCGAGAAAATTTACGATCCAAAAAAGTGATCGCAAAGCCGGCAGCAAATCCACCCAGCTGAGCCATCTTCCGGCAGTTATCAGTTTTACAAAGCACCTGGCCACCAATCATGGATGCGCCGGCTGCAATCAAACCAATATAACTATTTTTCTTCGCACGAGCGTAGCGCTGCATGCCGTGTCTTAACGTGGCGTGGGCTACTTCGTGTCCTAATACGGCGGCAAGGGCACCTTCGGTTTTAAGTACAGGCATGATGCCGGTGTAGACTGCGATCTTACCACCGGGCATACACCAGGCGTTCACTTCATCGCTTTCAATCAAAACGTATTCCCATTGAAAGTTTTCGCCAGATGCTTTGGCGATACGAGTTGCGACACGTTGGACCATGTCGTTCCATTCTTTATTCTGCGAAATTTTTGATTTGGCTTTAATTTCTTCGTAGGCTTTGTTGGCTTCAGCGTTGATCTCGCCTTCACTTACTTCTCCGCCAAGAGGATTGCTTGAGCAACTTGGCAGGAGAACACTGAAAAAACAGAATATGGCGATCAATAGGTATTTCATCTTGAAACTCCTGTATCAAAAATTAAGTGAAAGCGAATCCGTTCTTAAACGATTAAAAACTTACTTTAAGATTTACTGACCTTCACGGTTCGTTACAATAATTAAAGTTTTCCAACCAATAGCTTGTTTAAGATTTCCATTTTTATCAACCAAAGGCGCACCCGTTCGAGAAAACTGTGGCACAAGTCCTTTTCCAGAAGACTTAATTTGGTTGAAGATCCACTTAGCTTGCTCTGGGAATAGGCGAATGCAGCCACCAGAAGCTCGAGTTCCGAGCTGCTTAAAGTAAGGTGGTAGGGCTGCATGAGTTGCGATCCCGCCATTAAAGAACACAGCATAATCCATTCGAGCCTGCCAAAGAGTTGAAAAATGGTTCTCTACTAATCGAGTAGGAGAATACCATCCAGTTGGAGTACTTGAGAAATAGCTTTTGCCAGTTTTCGCAGTTTCTGGAGTTTCTCTGCCAGTTGAAACAACAAAGACGCCGTAGCGGACACCATTTACGTAAGCAATCAATCGTTGAGCTGTCGGGCCTGTTCGAGCTTTGTTAATTACCAGTACTAATTCATACTCCTTCAGCCAATTGATACCGTTTTGAGCAGTCGATTCATGTGGCAATGGAGAATAGAATTCTGGTTGTGGTGGAGTGTAGTCTTGGGGAAATGGACGAACTTTAAAAATATCCCAAAATCCCATTGGAGAGAAAAGATCAGAAATAGAATCCAAATTATCTTCTGTTTGAATCTCGGAAAGAATTTCATCAGGGCTTACAAGGTCATCAAGATGAAGTTCTTGAGCTTGAAGTGAAAAAGTAAAAAGAAGAGAAAATAAAAGAGCCGCTGCTTTGAGCATCATAAAAACATCCATTTCGGGGTCAGAATTGAACCGAACTATTAGACGGGCATAAGCCTAGAGTCAACTTTGTGAAAATAGATACGGGATCCCCTAGATAAAATTTTTCAAAACTGCGGGCGATGTTTAAGAAATCTTATTAATTAGGGGTTTAAGCCAACAACTGACTAAAATTTTGCGAACTCGTTTTGTTTTAAAAACGGGACGTACTGAGTCTTTAATAGATGCTCGGCTTTAGTTAGGGACAAGTCCTCTACCGATTTGAGGTCACGACAGAGATCTTGAAATAGAGTTTCTTGAAGGCTGCCGGCTTTTTGCACAAGGTGATAGGGGATCCTGGTGTACGTTACCATTCCATAGCGAGATTTGAATAGATCGGGATAGTTTTTCTCTAAGATGGCTTCGACTTTTTTGCGAAGTAAAAAGCGGGGGTCTCCGACTTTTTCACTCATTTCGACCCAGTTTTCGAGAGCCATATCCGCAATGGCATTCGCATTTTGGGGTTGGGTTTCATTAAAGCGCTTTAAAGTTTCGCCCCAGGATTTCTGTTGTTCGAAGATCTCTAAAAAATTTGTACAGTCTTCGAAGCCTGAATTCATGCCCTGGCCGAAGAAGGGAACAATGGCGTGGGCGGCGTCTCCCATAAGGCAGACTGAATCTTGATAAATCCAATTCGAGCAACGAATTGTTCCAAGGCTTCCTTGCGGGTGATTAAGAAAATCCTTTTTATAGTCAGGCATGAGTGGAATCGAATCCGCATACTCGGTTTCAAAGAGTTTCTGAATTTCGTAATCTGACCGGACACTTTCAAAGCTGACGGGTCCTTTTTTGGGTAAATAAAGGGTCATCGTAAAACTGCCGTCAAGGTTCGCAAGAGCCATCATCATATGAGTGCCCCGGGGCCAGATGTGGAGGGCTTTTTTATCAAGCGTATTGGGCTTCGGTAAATACATTTCCTTGTAATCCGCGTTCAGCCAATCTGTTTTTTCAATATATTGGTCAGGAAAATGCTTAATTAAATTCTTACGAACTAGAGAGCCCGCGCCATCAGTTCCAAAGAGTATTTTATAATCGACTTTTTTGCCGTTTGAGAATTTCATTTGTCGGGCGGGGAAATTGATATCTTCTAAAGTATGATCAAAGTGAAATTTCGCTCCGGCTTCTTCAGCCGCCGAGATCAGATGTTTATTCAGAGCAGTTCTTGAAATTGATAAATTTCTTTCATCAGACTGTCCGTAAGGTTGGTAGCTTAACTCGCCGGCCTTTGAATGCATCATTCTTCCATAGACTGGAACACAAAGTTCAAGTGTCGGTTTAAGTATGCCAGCTCGGTCAAGTGCGTGAATCCCTCGAGAAGTGACAATGAGATTAATTGATCGGCCAGAGTCTTTTAAATCTTTTCTGATATCGCTTCGTTTTTCAAATACATCCACTTCGAAATTTCTAAGCCTTAAAAGACGGGCCCACAAAGATCCGACGAGTCCCGCGCCGATGATCGTGACGTGATTACTTTTTGTTTGGGCCGCTAATTCATCGCTCGATTTAGGATTCATTTATCACTTCTTTAAATGTTTGAACAAGTTTGAAGACATCTTGAAACGAATTGTAAAGTGGAACAGGAGTCGCCCGGATAATATCAGGTTCTCTGAAATCGACGAAGACTCCGCGCTCTCTTAATTTTTTCATCCATTGTTCTGGACTGTGTTTAAATCTCAAACAAAGCATCGAACCCCGGCTAGGTAAACCGGGGGTCACGACTGAAATTTCGTTCGCCAATTCGGAAGTGATCTGGGATTCAAAGTAAGAAGTGAGTTTATCACCTTTGGCTCTTAAGGCTTTCATGGTGGCGCGATCGAAAAGTTCCATCGAGGCGCGAAGGGCCGCAAGCTGAAAGATCGGGGGGTTACTTAATTGCCAAGCTTCGACAGTTGGGATCGCATCAAATTGGGGTCCCATCTTAAAGCGAGTTTTTTTGTTTTGACCCCACCAGCCTTCGAAGCGGGGGCGATCGTTTTTTCCAAGATGATTTTCATGTACAAAAGCACCTGCGATTCCACCGGGGCCAGAGTTCAAATACTTATATGAACACCAGACGGCGAAATCGACATTCCAATTGTGAAGTTCCAAATGAAGATTTCCGGCACCGTGAGCTAAGTTAAATCCGGCAATGGCATCAACCTTGTGTGCAGCATCCGCGATCTTTTTAAAATCAAAATATTGGCCCGATAAGTAGTTACAATTTCCTAAAAGAACTAATGCAAGAGAATCGCCTAAGCTTGCAATTTGACTTAAGATATCTTCTTCGCGGACGTGAAGTTCGCCGGGTCTAGGTTTAAGCTCGACAATTGTTTGAGCGGGATCAAACCCATGAAACCTACTTTGAGAATCCACCGCGTATTTGTCGGAAGGAAAAGTATTGTTTTCGATGAGGATTTTAAATTTTGTTTTCGTGGGTTTATAGAAGCTGACCATCATCAGATGAAGATTCACTGTCAGACTGTTCATCGCGACGACTTCGGTTTCTTTTGCGCCGACAAGGTTAACAAAAGAGCTTGTGATGTTTTCGTGGTAAGGAAGCCAAGGGTGCTTGCCTTCGAAATGGCCTTCGACGCCGTACTGGCCCCAGGCTTTGAGTTCCTCGTTAATATATTCCTCGGCTTTTTTGGGCATGAGCCCCAAAGAATGGCCGGCAAAATAAAGCGGAGCTTCATTATAAAGCGGAGCTACCTTGTTTTGTGTAGACGGGAAAATAAATTCGTTTCGAAAATCTTTTAACGGGTCTTGTTTATCTAATTCTAAAGCTTGAGTTAAAGACATAATGAAAGTTCCTATTCTCAAATAATGCGGACAGAGACCGATGGAAGCTTGTCAACTTTGAGTTCAAAATTCATATCGGTTGATAAGGGTTCAGCAACTGTTGCAGCACCGGCAAGGACAATGCTGCCAGCTTTTAAATATTGGTTTCGCGTGTGTAGCAGATCACAAAGTTGCATGACAGAAATGACAGGATCATTTGATATATCTTTTGAGATTCCTGTTTGTGCGACTTTACCGTTTAAGGACATTTCCATTTTAAGATTCAAGAGATCAATTTCTTGAAAGTTCTTTTCCCAGGGTCCGACAACGAAGTGCGAAGAAGATGAATTGTCTGCGATCACATCTTCCATCGAAAAATATTTAAATTGTTCGTAACGAGAATCTAAAATCTCGAGGGCTGCGGCGATTCCACCACAGGCTTCTAAAACTTCAGTTCGTGAAACAGAGCCTTTCAGATCCTTTGTGATCAAAAATGCAATTTCAGGTTCGATTTTAGGGTGGATGCTTCCTTTTAAGTGAAAAGTGCCGTTATGAGGAACCTGCATTTTATCAGACAAATAACCGTAGAGAGGGGAATCGAGATTCATTTGTTTACGCTTAGCTTCTGAGGTTAACCCCATTTTCCAGCCAACTTGTTTTTCAGCCAGATCCTTTTGTCTTAAAGACCACTGTAATTCCTGAATGGCATAGGCATCTGAGCGTGAGAAGGCAGAAATTTCTTTGCTTATTTGGCTTATGGGGATGCCTTGAGCTCTAGCCCCATGCAACACGCGAGCCCAATATTCTAGATTTTCTTTCTCCAACCAATCCCGCCTTGTTAGTATCTTTTTAAAGTAATTCATGAACCCTATCTGACCCGCCAGAAAGAGGCAAGTATTGGAAATCATCGACATCACACCTCTGATTAACTCTGAAATTGCTGTTTTCCCTGGGGATACGCCATTTAGCCAAGAATTTCTTATGAGCACCGACAACGGCGAAAACATCACTCTTTCTAAAATGACCACAACAGTTCATTTAGGGGCTCATACTGATGCGCCTAATCACTACGCGGCTGACAGTGGGGGGATCGACACTCGGTCACTGGATTATTATTTGGGGAAGGCTCAGGTTATTGAGGTTCAAATTCCAAGGGGGAAAAGAATTCAAGTGGCTGATCTTAAAGGGCAGAAGATTTTAGCTCCAAGGGTTTTATTTAAGACACTTTCTTTTCCTAATCCCTACCAGTGGAATCACGATTTTAATTCATTGTCTGCAGAGCTTGTTGAATATTTAGCAAAAGAAAAAGTGATCTTGGTGGGGATTGATACGCCATCAATTGATTTGGCAGATGATAAAGTTTTACAAAGTCACATGAAAGTTCATGAAAACAACATGGCCATTTTAGAAGGAATTGTTTTAGATCATACTCCGGTTGGAATTTATGAACTGATCGCTTTACCCTTAAAAATTGAAGGGGCTGATGCGACACCTGTTAGAGCGATCTTAAGAAAATATCCTACAGGAAGTTCTATAGCGACGTCGCAAGGTTTATTATGAAAAGAATTTTAAATTACATTAATGGCGAATTAAAAGGACCTAAATCAGGAAAGTTTTTAGAAAACTTAAATCCTGCCTTAGGAGAAGCCTATTCACTTGTGCCGGATTCGAACGAAGCGGATGTTAATGAAGCAATCGAGGCCGCTGAAAAAGCATTTCCTGCCTGGTCAGCGATGGCTGTTTCTAAGAGATCACAATTTTTACGTAAGATAGCCCAGAAGATTGAACAGAATTTGGATGCGCTTGCGATGGCTGAAAGTATTGATAGCGGGAAACCAATTTCAGTTGCGAAGTCAGTTGATATTCCAAGATCTCAAAGTAATTTTGAGTTTTTTGCTGATGCCATTACTCAATTTCACGGGGAAACATTTAAAACAGACACCCAAGCGTTTAACTACGTTACTTATTCACCACTTGGCGTGGTTGCTTGTATTTCGCCTTGGAATTTACCACTTTATCTTTTTTCCTGGAAAATCGCGCCGGCCTTAGCTGCTGGAAATTGTGTGGTTGCAAAACCTTCGGAGCTGACGCCAATGACAGCTTTTCACTTAAGTGAAATTGCGATTGAAGTGGGGTTGCCGAAAGGTGTTCTTAATATTTTGCACGGGACCGGGCCAAATGTGGGAAGTCCACTTGTCAGTCACCCTAAAGTTAAAGCTGTGTCTTTTACCGGAAGCACTGTGACCGGAAAAAATATTGCTCAAAGTACGGCAGGCAGTTTTAAGAAACTTTCGCTCGAGATGGGTGGGAAAAATGCCAACATCATTTTTAGTGACTGCGATTTCGAAAAAGCTCTTGTGACGACTGTTCGATCAAGTTTTTCCAATCAGGGGCAGATTTGCCTTTGTGGTTCTCGAATTTTTGTTGAACGCTCAATTTATGAAAAATTTAAAGTGGCACTTGTTGAGCGAACCCTTAAACTAAAACAAGGTGATCCGCTGAAAATTGAAACGGAACAAGGGGCTTTAGTTTCTGCGGGCCACCGGGATAAAGTTCTATCTTATATTGATTTGGCAAAAAAAGAGGGCGGCAAAATTCTTTGCGGTGGAGAAGTCAATTCCTTAGAGGGTGCTCATGCTAAAGGTTATTATGTGAAGCCCACTTTGATTGAAGGACTTGGTTCTAATTCTAGAGTGAATCAAGAAGAAGTGTTCGGACCTGTCGCAACTTTGATTCCATTTGATACTGAAGATGAAATGATTCAGATGGCAAATTCAACCAAGTATGGATTAGCTGCCAGTGTGTGGACTCAAGATATTGCAAAAGGCCACCGAGTTGCACAAAGGCTCGAGACCGGAATCGTTTGGGTCAATACTTGGATGCTCAGGGATTTGCGAACTCCTTTTGGCGGGGTTAAAGAATCAGGCGTGGGCCGCGAAGGTGGCAAGCACGCATTAGAATTTATGAGTGAAATCAAAAATATTTGTGTGGGATTGGAATAAACGATGAGTGATCAAATTAATTCTTCACGGGCTCCGGAACCAGTTGGCCTTTACCCGCATGCAAGAGCCGTCGGTAATATGCTTTATTTATCTGGCGTTGGCCCCAGGGAAAAAGGCACAAAGATTATTCCAGGTGTGACATTGCGGGCGGATGGAACGATTGAAAGTTACGATATCGAAAAACAATGCCATAGCGTTTTTAAAAATGTCCGGGCCATTTTAGAAGACGCCGGTTCGGCTTGGGAAAATTTAATTGATGTCACAGTTTATTTAACAAATATGAAAGCTGATTTTCCCACGTATAATCGCTTGTGGGCCGAGTATTTTGGAAAAAATCCTCCGTGCCGAACGACTCTGGAAATAAATGCGCTGCCAACTCCGATAGCAATTGAATTGAAGTGCATCGCTTTGCTTGATGCTAAAAAAGGAGCTTCCTAATGCTTGGAGCTTTTAATTTTAAAAATTGGATCGAAGAAAACCGACATTTATTAAAGCCACCTGTCGGAAACAAAGTTGTTTGGAAAGATCGCGAATTTATCGTGATGACTGTTGGCGGACCTAATGCGCGAACTGATTTTCACGTCAATCAAAGCGAAGAATTTTTCTACCAACTTGAAGGCAACATGACTTTAAAAGTCATCAATGAAGAAAATAAATTTCAAGATATCAGAATAACAGCAGGCGACATCTTTCTGTTGCCAGCGAATACTCCGCATTCGCCCCAGCGGGAGGCGGGATCAATTGGCCTTGTGATTGAAAGACGCCGAAGGGAAAATGAAATCGATGGTCTTCAGTGGTACTGCGAAAAATGCGGAACCAAGTTGTATGAAGAGTTTTTTAAATTAACAGACATCGAAACGCAGTTTCCTGCGGTGTTTGAAAGATATTATTCAAGTAAGCACACCGAATGCACAAAGTGCCAGCATGTAAATGGTCGCAAGTGGAGTCATGTTACATAATGCTTAAAATCGATATTCATACCCACATCTTGCCGCCTGAACTTCCAGATTTTAAAAAAATCTTTGGTTACGGGGGCTTTATTCAGCTCAAAAAATGTCCAGGGTGCACAGACCTGGATATGGTTGATGATTCTGGAAAATTTTTTAGACGAGTTCAAGAAAACTGCGTTAATCCTAAAATCCGAATTGAAGAAGCAGATCGCAATCATGTTCATGTGCAGGTTTTATCAACTGTGCCTGCGATGTTTAATTACCATATCAAAGCTAGTGACGGCTTAACCGTTGCGAAATTACTTAACGACCATATTGCAGGAATTGTTGCTGAAAATCCGAAACGTTTTGTGGGACTTGCGACTGCACCCTTGCAAGATCCAAAGCTTGCTGTCAGTGAAGTTGAAAGATGCATGAAGACTTTGAATTTCAAAGGCTTTCAAATTGGTTCGCACGTAAATGACTGGAACTTATCTGATGAAGCTCTGTTTCCATTCTATGAGGCTTGTGAAGCCTTTGGTGCGGCATTGTTCGTTCACCCTTGGGACATGCGGGGTCAGGATAAGATGCAAAAGTATTGGCTTCCATGGCTTGTGGGGATGCCAATGGAAACCTCTCTTGCGATCTGTTCGATGATCTTTGGTGGAGTATTTAAAAGATTTCCGAAACTTCGAGTGGCGTTTGCTCATGGTGGGGGAGCGTTTCCATTTACCTTAGGCCGCATTCAGCATGGGTTTGATTCAAGGCCTGATCTTTGTGCAGTTGATAATCCAATTCCGCCGAAAGATTACATTGGGCATTTTTATCTGGACAGCCTCGTTCATGACGAAAAAGCTTTAAAATATTTGGTCGAACTTTTTGGAAAAGAAAAAATTTGCTTAGGTACTGACTATCCGTTTCCGCTAGGCGAGCAAGTCCCAGGACAATTGATTGAAAAGACTTTTCAAGATCCTGAAACATTGAAATGGTTATTATCCCAGTCAGCGCTTAATTGGCTTAATTTGAAAAAAGAAGATTTTTTATAAAGGAATGTGAAAAATGGATTTGAAATTAAAGGGCAAAAAAGCACTCGTAATGGGTGGATCATCGGGTCTTGGAAAAGCCATTGCTGAAAGTCTTGTACTCGAAGGTGTGGAAGTTTCAATTTGTTCTCGAAATATCGAAAAACTAAAGGCCGCTGCTTTAGAAATAAAATGTCAGCACTACTTTGATTGCGATTTATCTAAGGCAGGTGAAGCCGAGAGGGTTGTTAAAAAAGCTTTAACTGAAATGAAGGGCCTTGATATTCTGGTTACCAACACAGGCGGACCGAATAAAGGAAGTTTTCAAGATATTTCAACCAATCAATGGCAGGATGATTTCCAAAGCCTTTGGATGAGTGTCGTTGAGTCTTTAAAAGTTGTTTTACCGAAGATGAAAGAAAATAATTTTGGTCGAATTTTACTTGTCACATCCCTTGCTGCTAAAGAGCCGATCGCGGGACTTACGACATCAAATGGTTTACGTGCAGGTTTATCAGGGCTTTGTAAATCAATTGCGAACGAGTATGCGCCATTTGGAATAACGCTTAATTTATTGCTGCCGGGCTACACCAACACGGATCGTTTAAAAGAACTGAAATTATCAGATGAAAAAGTGAAGCAGATGGTTCCCGCGGGAAGACTGGGTGAACCTCGGGAGCTTGCAGACTTAGCTGCATTTTTGGCTTCCCCACGCGCTGGTTACATAACCGGGCAAAGTATCGCCATTGATGGCGGGGCTCTTAAATCGCACTAAATTAAAAGCTAACTTATTGTTTGAATCTTAAGTTAGCTCTTGTGACAAAATATTAAAAAATTAGTGAATAGTCGGTTTTACATTTTCAGCTGAATCGTCAGCTTTAACTTCGTAATCGTCTGGCTGTTCCGGAGGTTGAGGCTCTACCATTGGAGGCTCTTTTCCGAAAGTTTTAGGATCCTCTTTATTGTTCCCTGGATTTGCCTGTTGCTGATTTTCGTTTTGGGAAATTTTATTCGGATTTTTTTCTTGTGCCATTTGAGACCTCCAAATTGTTGTCTCTTTATTTGGACGCTGATTAAGCTTTGATTCAAGATGTACTTTGGCAAACAAGAATCGTGGAAAGTCTTATCTAGTGGGTTTTACAAGGGGGAGATAGGGCTTCTCCAATAAGATTGAGCTCCATCTCTATCCACAAAGATTCTGTGGAGTTATTTTGACAGCGGTAGGGTGAACCTTTGTGAATTTTTAGATTTTCACGTACCCATTGGTCCAGCATCTTCGTATAAAATTCCGCGGACCTGCTAGCTGAATAAGTTGTCGGATGAAAATTAAACCAAGTCGGGTGATTTTTTAAACAAGCAAAAAGTGGAACTTCATAGCTTGGTTTCACGTCACACATTTCAAAGATTTTAGAAAAACTTGTTTCACTCCAGCTACTGGCTTCACCACTTAAGGAGTAGCCCATCAAATAATCATTTGAGTGTCCATTTTCATGAGCAATTCTTTGCGCAATCAGATCTGGTTTCATCGAAGCCTCGGTTACATTGACCACCACGTGCACGCGAGTCGGATAGATATTATAAATTTCACCGAATTGTCCTGACACCGGTTTCATTCCTTTGTGGGAAATGGCATCCATTCGTAATAAAGTTCCACCAGCGCCCCAAATATGCGAATAAAGATGGACGTTTTTATGGCCCGTTCGAGAAGAGATAGCTTTCTTTAATTTCTCAAAACCCTGCTTCAGCTGTTCTAAATCTTCAAGTTTCCAGCTTAAAGTCATTCCCATTTCGGTTTTCATATTTCCTGGTAGAAGTAGGACCCGGTAGCTATTCCAGAATTCTTTTTGTACTTGGACTTCAGCTTGAGACGAAGCCTTTTTGTTTAGTGCTAACGTAATCATTTGCGAAAGCTTAGGATTTCTTAAGAAAGACCAAGTTAGCGGTCGAAGCTGTTTGACGTTTTGATTTTCACTTAAACAATCCATCGCTTCAGATAGAATTGTTGCAGAAATATTCAGGCAAGTTGTTTGTTCTTCGGTCTCGACTTCAGAGCAAAGAGTTTTCACACTGGGCCAAGTGTAGTTAAAAAAGCCCGAAGACTTTTTACTACGTAAGGATTTTTGGTAAAATTCTTCAGGTGTAATAATAACTTCAGGATCTGCAATTATGCTTTTTGGATTCGTAAATTCAGTGCAAGTGTAAGCCTGACTTACGCTTGTACTCGATAAAAGAATAAATAGAAATAGGCGTCCTAGTAGCATATAGACTCAACTAGAGTGCAAATTAAAATCCATCAGCAGCAATAGAATATTACAGTAATTCCAGTAGCTTAGGTGCCAAGTTGTAAGTAAGAAATGAGGATCATTTGGCCATCGGCCCAAAAGAGTCAATTCTCTTAATATTCATAGCCACTATCACGATCCACATCAAAGATCACAATCGGTGATCCAGCCGCTGGTGGCAAATTCAAGATCTCTTGAGTGATTTCGTGACTGATGTGAGGATTATTAGACCCACAATCTCTGATTCCAAGTGGCACCCACATGAAGTCAGGATTTTTTGAGCGCCATACTCCGCCGGTGATTTCACCTTGAGGATTATAGTTCAAAGTATATTTGTAGGTTCGTGTGTAAAGTGGCGCAATTCCCGGCGGAAAATTTGGTCTATTGTCATATTTATGAAAATTCAAAATAGCGGTGACTTCAAATGATGAATCGTTAATTTTCTTAATAGTCATTTGATATCCAGAAACGGGATGATTATCAACTGCTGGATCTGAACGATAGTCGATGATCACAGGTTTTCGTAACTTACCGATGTAATAGGTGAGGGTCTTATGAAAAAGGGCCGGGTATATATCACGGCTGTCATCACCCGCGCGATTTCGGTTTCTTTTCCCATAAAACGAAGTCACTGCACAGTAATCAGTTTCAGATAAAATGCCTTTTTGATCAGAGACCGAAAACGTCACGCCCGATACGGGATCTGTTTTGGAAACGCGGGGTTCAGGTCTTAGGATTGAACTTGAGGCCCAGCCATTGCAGTGACCTTCCCACCAAACACCATTGTATGTGTGATTAGCGTTTTCCCACTCTTGTGCAATCGATGCTGCGCCGGTTTTGCTTTGGACATATTGATCGTATTTTGCAAATGGAGAAGTGGGCGATTTTGAAAGTCGCATACTTTTGTATGGCCACCAGAAACCTCGCCATGGCAAAATTGCCGCTTGTTGAAATGCCGAGTAATGACCTTCATTCAAAATAAATGAACTGGGTTTTAAAAGAATTGAATTCGTCAAAGTCTTTAAAATAGCCTCTGCACTTTCGCGGGATATTTCAGGAGTTGGAATCTTTTTTAAATTTGTGGGTTCTTCATAAGGTACAGAGAATGGATTAAACTCGCTTGCTTTGACTTTATGATAAGTTATTTGGCCTGACAGAAGTGATCCATGGGTCATGAATCCATCTTTATCAACTGTAAAGCTCAGCTCTGAAGAAATCTTAGGACGATCAGCATTAAACACGAAAAGAGGATCGCTCGAAGCTTGGCCGCTCTGATAACACCATTTTTGTAGGGTTGTTTCGTGATCATCATCGTCGGCGCTTGCGACTTGCATCGGCTGAAATTCGTAGCAATTTACTCTGTTCACATCGAATGTAACAAGAGTGTCGGAGGTGTCAGCAAATGCCGGAAGAGCTGCTAGAACAAAAAAACTTAAAATTAATTTTTGAATGGCCACAAGAACACTCCTTTGTTCAAGACGACGTAGGTATTGTCTTATCTTCCATTTTAGAGCGATCTTAAAATTCTCCAATCAAAATGAAGCGCTGTTTTGAAACACAAAAATGCCAAGATGAATTATGTCAAAGCGCACTCACGTGAAAAGAAAAAATGAAAAGGAATAGGCGGGAAGTTCAGGGCTGAAGCGGTTAAAACGGAACTGCGATGGCAAATTC
>JANPPO010000357.1:0-1940 GCA_031428555.1 Bdellovibrionales bacterium
AATTAAGTGTTTCAAAAGCCTTCATCGCAACTTTGTCAAAAATGTCGGGTGTTTCGACCGCAGCAATCGAAAGTATTACGGAACGTTTGTTTAACGACGTAGAAACGGATTATGCAGTAACTCGCTTTGACCGCAACTCAAGCATTTGGGCCGATGTGCAGGCTGGCCTTTTAAGATTTCGACAAAACCCGATTGAAATAGCGAGATCGTTCGGCACTTATCGACGGCTTAAAGAAACCAACCCAAAAAACATCGAAATTGAAAGAAGTCTTAAATTAGCTGCAGCCCACTTTTTGAAAGGTGAAATGATTCCTCCAAACTTACGAGATCAAATAGATGGCTATTGGATCCATCGAAATAAATTAGGTTTATCAGCAGCACAAAATCAGTTCATTGCAAAAGCTTTGATTACTCTTGATATTTATCCTAGCCATGATTTAAGAAGTTTTTTCGAAGTCGCCATTTTGGGATTGAAAAGTGGGATTGAACGAGAATCAATTATTAAGCTCCACTTCAAGAATTTGAACATAGAGGGCAGTGACTCTCACAAACTTTTTTTCCTTAATTGGTTAACAAGTAAAAATGATTTGATAAAAAATTTAAGCCGTTCAGAAAAAGATCTGATTAAAAACGGGGTAGAAGATCTCCTAGGAGGAATTCGAAGCCGCTCTAAAAAACCGCCATCGCCTAAAATTGCGGAAGCTGTTTTTTTCGCACTATTACCATTTTCAAACTACATAAACGACGCGACATCCGCATTCCTTAGTTATATCAGCGAAGCTGGAGGTGTACCAGTTTCGATTCAAGACTACCTTCGCAATTGGCACCTCGAGAATAAAAAAGAAGTCGGTTGGATGACGAGAGATATCTTGAACGCTAAAGGTCTGCCAGTTGATGCAAGCCCCACCTATCTTCAATGCCGAACAATGTTTAGAATCAAAGACTAAAGACGCTTTGTTAATGGTGGCCCCGGGGAGAATCGAACTCCCACGTCCTTGCGGACACCGGATTTTGAGTCCGGCGCGTCTACCAATTCCACCACAGGGCCCTGTTTGATCAATAGTTGATCAGGTTAAAACGAGTTTTGAGAATCTAATGAAATTGTGGCATGTCAGCAAGTGTATTCTAATTTGCCATAGTTCAAATCTTCACGGCGTGTCAGAAGTTCAATGTCTACAAATCTCCACAGATGTTGTGTGTTTTAGAAGGAAACGGGCTCCAGCCTTGAATCACACGGCTTCTTATAAAAAGCTTTGGGCAACTCAAACCAAAAGGAGAAATTATGAATGTAGTAAAGAATCTCGGAGCAGCTTTAAGTCTGGTATTGGCTTTTTCAACAACTGCCTATGCGCAGCCAGAAGTTTCTGGTCAAGAATCAGAAATCTATCAAGTTGAAGGTATGGAGTTAAACCAGATCGACGCTATCCTTTCAGCTGGTGATGCTAGCGAAACAATGCACTGGAGAGACGATCGCAGAAGCCCACGTCGGCCACGTTATCACGAGTGCGCAGTACGTGATCGCCGTGGTTATCATTACCGTGGAATAGGTCGTAATGTCAGACAAGCTGCTCGTCGCGCGCTGAGACAATGTTTTCAGTACAGCAACGCATGTGAGATCGTAGCCTGTCGATAATTATCGACGAGTAAAATAGAATTAGGTGCTTTAAAAAAAGGCCATTGCAAACCACTGGCCTTTTTTCTTTTTTTCATGATGTGTCACAAGACTTGTCACTTTGATTGGCATGTAAAAATTTTCTAACATTTCAGATGCTTAAAGATTCCAACGGGTTAACTCGACGGGTTTTTGCGACAAAAGTTGGCACAGGGAGTGCTCTTACCATTTATCGACACAAAACCAGAAACCGGATTCTTCAGGGGAAGAGCCCGCCACAAGGAGTTTAATCTATGAAAAAGTCGTTCTCACTTGTGTTGGCTATAAG
>JANPPO010000358.1:0-2364 GCA_031428555.1 Bdellovibrionales bacterium
TTATATATTCTCACTTGGGGGAATCAAAATGAATCGTTTTACACCGCTTATGCTTTTGACACTTGTCGTGTTTTCTTTAGGCATGCCGAACTTAGCTTGGGCTGCAGATGATGACGATGCTCCTGTTTGTACTCGTAAAGAAATTAATGACATTAAAGTTGCAATCGGGGGACTAAGAGAGCAAAAAAAAGAGGCTAAGGATCTTATAACGAACGAACAACTGAGTACTAAAATTTCAGCTGAAGAAGTTCGATTAAGAAATTGTGAAGATGGCCTAAAAGAAAAAAAGACAGAAAAAAAGGATGCCTGCAAAACGGCTTTTGATAAATTCAATGAAGCCAAAAAAGATTTTAAATATACGGATATGATTGCCGCAGAAAAATGTATGGGTGCGGATTCTGAAGATATCAATGTTGCAGCAACCTTACTATCAGCTTATGTACAATCTCATGAAAATGTACCCAAAGAAGGTTGTGATAACTATTTAAAAGACAATAAGAGCGAAGTAAAAGATCTCAAGTCTGAAGTTAAGAAAATAAATGAAGATATCACGAGTGATGAAAAAAAGGTTGCAGAGGCACAGGCAGATTTAGCGAAAGAAATGCTTGGTATAAAGGAAGAAAAAAGTAAGCTTGAGGAGGCAGCGGAAGATGCAACTGCTGATACCCTGAAACGAATTCAGAAGAGACAAGATGAATTGCAGCAAGCACTTATAGAAGCTGGCAGCAAAATGATCGAAGCACGCCAGGCTCTTGACACGATACCAGAAGGCTTAAACTCAGCATTAATGAATCACCAATACGAAGGTGAGTACGTTGATTTAACTGACAACCAATCAGTTGAACTATTTTGCAAAAATAAAGTAAAAAAGTATGCAAGTGGGCCTAAGAATGGCGACAAGAATGCTCCCGCTAAGAAGCTTTCCGAAAATAGTGCTTCAAAAGGAACAGCGAAAGTAGCAGAGTTACGAAAGATATTTGATTCATGTAAGAAAAGACTAAGTAACTCTCGATTAAACATCACGGCTGCTCATGAAAGAGCTTTGGCCAAGGCCCAGAGAAATGTAGAAGATCTACAATTTTATATTAATAAACGAACTGAAGAGCTTAAAAAAACAACAGAAGAATATAAGACTGAAACTGAAAAAATTAATAGTCGGCTTCTCAAGGCGGCAAGCCAACTGAATGAAAAGTTCAATACGACTTACGCAACAGGAAATGCAAAAATAGCCGCAATTCAAAAGGGAATCGAAAAAAATCAAAAAGTCTTAACGGGAACTCTCAATACCCAAGGCAAGATGTCTACTAAAAATGCAAAAGAGGTTATGGGTAAGTATGACGAAATGGAAGAAATCTATAGCGCTAATGAAAGTTGTCCACAATTTAAAGGCTATAAACCCGAAGATAATCTAAAAAAGAACCGAGATCGATTCGAGGAAAGTCAGCAGTAATTTCCCGCCCAAAGTCTAGTGCATTCCAAATCGCGGCTTCCAAACGGGCCGCGATTTTTTTTCGTCTGAAATTTGTCTCCCAGACTCTTCGTATTTCAGCCCCCATAGTCGTGACTGCACCTTCCCACCTTGTTACACTTTTTTAGCTGAGGTTACTCCACACTTTTCGACACAGCGTCGAGGCTCGCCGCCCGCCAAGAAAAGTGGACTGTCGCCTTTTTGCATTTTGGAGAAGTATGCTTAAAAAAATTATTCTTGTTGGTGTTTCGCTTTTTGTGATTGGGATTGCTTCGGCTTTGATTTTTTTTCAGGCCGTTAAGAAGGGATTGCCGGAAATTATTTCGGTTGCCGATTACAAGCCACTTCTTGTTTCTCCGGTTTATGATCGGAATGGAAAAAAAGTTGGCGAGTTCTACCGCGAACGTCGGACATTGGTTCCTTATGAAAAAATGCCTCCGCAGTTGGTGAATGCATTTCTAGCGGCGGAAGATGATCAGTTTTTTAAGCATGGTGGAATTAATTATGGCTCTATTCTTCGTGCAACTTTAGCGAATATTCGTGCGGGTCATTCTGTTCAGGGTGGATCGACGATTACGCAGCAGTTGGCGAAGACTCTTTTGCTTCAGGATAGAACGAAGACTTTGATGCGTAAATTTCGAGAGGCTCTTCTTGCGATTGAGATGGAAAAGAATTTGAAGAAAGAGGAAATTCTTTTTCTTTATTTGAATCAAATTTATTTTGGTCATGGTGCTTATGGGGTGCAGAATGCGTCTCAAACTTATTTTAAAAAATCGATTGATGCGATTACGGTGGAAGAAGCTGCAATTTTAGCGGGTCTGCCGCAGGCGCCGAGTCGTTATTCTCCGGTTTCGAATCCAGGCCGTGCGAAAGAGCGTCAGCTTTATGTATTGAAG
>JANPPO010000359.1:0-2211 GCA_031428555.1 Bdellovibrionales bacterium
TAACGTTTAGGAAACGCTTGCTCTATCCATTTGAGCTATGGGGACGAAATCCGGACCCAATCCGGAACTTTATAAAGTAAGCAGCTCACTAATTTATAAACGGAGCGCCATAATCTTTGCAATGACTTCCATCATGGCGAGATACTATGCACCCCAGCAATCCGAGTTTCCTTTTCACATAACAGCTCGAACAAGCAATCGAACGGCATTTCCGATCCACTTGGACAAGGTGTGGGAAATCTTTGAGGAAGAACTTTACCTGTCTTGGGTGAAGCACGGAACCATGATTCATTCTTTCGTGCTGATGCCGAACCACTTTCATCTTATTGCGAGTGTTAATGCGACCCCAATTGGAGCAGTTTTGCAGGATTTAATGCGCGACACTTCTAGAAAGATAAATACATCTAGCAACAGAATAAATCATACATGGGGCGGACGCGCATATCGCTGTGAAATCAAAGATTTAAACTATTTTTTAAATGCTTATCGATATGTTTATCAAAACCCTTTAAGAGCGGAACTTTGCAAGGCCACTGAAGATTGGAAATACTCTACGCTTCCAGGTCTTCTTGGGTTGCAAAAAATTGTTATTCCCATGATTGAAGACAGCTTTCTGTTCAATCCAACGCCTTCAGCAAGTTGCCTTAATTGGTTGAATGAGGAAGTCAGTCGTGAGGAAAATGATTTGATTCGGAAAGCGTTGAAACGAAAAAGCTGGAAAACGCCAAAAGACCAAATAGGTAGACCTCTGATCTCTGACGCACCTTTTATAAGGAAGTGAGCTGCTTCTTTTATTCTTCGTCTAGGTCGTCGGTTGTGCCTAGGTTGTATTTTTCTACTCGGTAGCGCATGGATCTGAAGGTGATGCTTAAGAGCTTTGCTGCCTTCTTTTTTACGCCGCCTGCCGTGTGGATCGCCTTGATCAGGAGTTCCTTTTCGATTTGACCCATTACCTTGTCTAAGTCCACGCCGTCGTTTGTGACTTCGATTTCGTGGCTTGAAGCCATTTTTCTTCCGCTCATCGTGTTGACCATTGGAGGTAAGCTTTCCGGGAGGATTGTGTTCCCACCTTCTAAGGCTACCGTTCGTTCGATCATGTTTTCTAATTCTCTGACGTTTCCTGGGTAATCATACTTTTTTAAGATTTCCATCGCTTCGACACTGACGCCGCCGATATTTTTCGTCATCTTGTCGTTATATTTTTTCAAGAAATGTTGAGCTAATATTGGAATATCTTCTTTGCGGTCTCTGAGTGGCGGAGTTTTGATATTGATAACATTGAGGCGATAGAACAAATCTTGTCTGAATGTGCCCTTAGCAACCATGTCTTCTAAATTTCGGTTTGTAGCTGCGATGATTCGAACATCGACTTTCATGTCGTCAGTTGCACCCACACGTCGGATGATACGCTCTTGAATCGCTCGTAGAAGCTTTACCTGAATTGTAATCGGTAACTCGCCTACTTCATCAAGAAACAAGCTGCCGCCGTCAGCGACTTCAAATAAGCCCACTTTATCTGTCACAGCGCCCGTGAAAGAGCCTTTTTTATGACCGAACATTTCTGATTCCATTAAATTTTCAGGAATCGCACCACAGTTGATCGTAACAAAAGGACGATCTTTTAGAGGACCATTATAGTGAATTGCTTTTGCGACAACTTCTTTTCCCGTCCCAGATTCACCAGTTACAAGGATATTAGTCGGAGCTTGAGAAACCCGCTTAATAAGATCATAGATCGAATGCATCGCTGGTGAATTACCAATGATATTTTGAAAACTATATTCTTTAACGAGTTCTTTTTTGAGAGTTCTATTTTCGACTTCTAAGTTTTGCGACTTCAAAGCGTTGTTGATGTTCAGTCTGACTTCATCAATTTTAAAAGGCTTCGTGATGTAATCGTAAGCGCCCATCTTCATGGCTTCAACCGCAGTTTCAGTTGTACCGAAAGCCGTGATCATCATAAAAACAGTATCCGGAGCAGAGTCTTTTACGAACTTTAAGAGCTCAATCCCGTTCATGTTGGGCATTTGCAAATCTGAAATCACCATGTCGTAACTTTTCTTTTGAATCATTTCTTTTGCGCGCGCGCCGTCTTCAGCTAAAGAAACTTCAAAACCTTCTTTTTTTAACATGATCTCTAGGAATTCGCGGATAGATTCTTCGTCATCAACTACCAGAATGCGTGACTTCATTGGGGCTCCCTTAATAACT
>JANPPO010000360.1:0-4308 GCA_031428555.1 Bdellovibrionales bacterium
CTTTGCGCACCCCCTTCTCATTGCTTCCAGAAGCTGATTGATATGCTTAAAGTTAATCGTGATAGTCTTGTGCAAATTATGCTTGAAGATTCACGAATGGTGATTGAAGCTAAGGTCTATAAAAAGAAGGCCAAGAAAAAAAGTGCCTAAAAGCTCTTAGCAAGCAACCCGATCCCCGCAAGCAAGCTTTTAGAATCTTGGGGGACTCATGCGAAAATATCGAATATTAATAGTAGAAGATGAAGCGGATCTTGCAGATTCGCTTAAGCAATTATTAGTTGATGAGTACAGTCAGATTGATATTGCCCTTAACGGCCAAGAAGCTCTTGGCTATCTTGAAAAACACTCTTGCGACCTTATCATTTCAGATATTCTTATGCCGATTATGTCGGGTCATGACCTCATTAGAAACTTACGACTTAAGGGTGTGCATACGCCTGTTATTTTCATGACTGGTAATGGAACCAAAGATCTTGTTCAATCCGCGATCAAACTTGGTGCAGTTGATTTTATCGATAAGCCCGTAACCATTGCTCACCTCAAAGAAGTGATCGCTTCAACCCTAGAGATCGAACAGCACAAAAAAAATATTTTGGATCTCCAAAGAGACTCTGTTCCCGATCAAGATTTAATTCGAAATGAAGAAATGGCCTTGGGAATTAAGCAAGTCAGTCGTGATAAAAAGAAGTAATTGTAGGATTTTTTGCTGACAGAAACAGGACAAAAGTGTCAATTCTGTGTTGCCTGAAACTTGCCCGCTGCATCTAATTCATCTAACCCAAAGTCTTGAATTGTGATCAAAATTCCTCGCGATTTCTTACTCTTGTTAATCACAAAATCAAATTTATAGTCGTAAGCCCTCGAAAGTATTAAATAATTGCATCACAGAAAAGATGAATACGAGAACGCAAGCAGGAAAAGTGCTTTTGCTCTTAAATGAACCAAGTATTTCGATAACTAAAGGCATTCACTTTTCGCCATTTCATTAAGACAAAAATAGTTTATTCTGTTAACAAAGAAGTGTTCGTAGGTTGATAGCGCAACTTGAAGGAATAATATGAATAGTAAAAAGATTTACTGGCCCACAACTTTGTTTTTAACTCTTACTCCACTTATTACCTTTATAGCGGTGCCCTGGTACATCATTCAAAATGGTTTCCCAACAGGCATTTTAGTTTTCGCGGTTATCTATGCTTTACTTACCAACCTTAGCATTACGGCTGGTTACCATAGATTAATGTCTCATCGTAGTTATGAAGCGCATGCTATTCCAAAACTTTTTTTCCTACTGATTGGCGCATCGGCTTGGCAAGGGTCAGCGTTGAAATGGTGTTCAGACCACAGAAAACATCATCATAAAGTTGATAGTGATGAAGATCCTTATTCGATCACGAAGGGATTTTGGTACGCACACATGGGTTGGTTGTTTTACCAAGATTCAGTTAATTTACCGATATCAGCTCCAGACTTAGAAAAAGATAAACTAATCGCTTGGCAGCATAAGTACTACTATCCAATTGCGATTTTCATGAGCTTCGTGTTTCCAGCAATCGTCGGTTATTTTTTAGGATCGTTTTGGGCAGGATTTTTTATCGCTGGCGGGCTTCGAGTTGTGTTAACTCAACAAAGTACATTTTTAGTTAATTCGCTTACTCATACTTTGGGTAAACAAACTTATTCAGATAAAGTAAGTGCTCGCGATAGCTTACTGGTCGCGTTCTTGACTCATGGTGAAGGTTATCACAATTTCCATCATACATTTCAGTTTGATTATCGAAATGGCATTCGTTGGTACCAGTGGGATCCAACTAAGTGGACGATTCGTTTCCTTTGGCTTTGCGGAATGGCTAAAAAGCTTAAAAAAATACCCGATGTAGAAATTCTTAAAGCACGTTTGAAAATGGATAAAATTCGTTTACAAGCTCGCGGGTATTCTCAAGATAAGATCGATATGCTTCATGCTCGAATTCTGAATGCTCAGGATCAGATGAAGAAATTAAAAGCCGAATACAATGTAATGAAGAAAGATTTCTCGGATCGGTCTAATCAAAAACTAGCCGATCTGAAAAGAGAGCTGGAAATTGCTAAAATTGAATTTCAGCTCTCGTTAAAACAATGGGAAGTCTGCTTAAGCGCGATTTAAAATTACTTTTTAGCTTTTGTTGTTGATGCGCTCTTAAATGCATCTGCAAAAGCTCCAAAGTTTTTCTGAGACGTTGTATGAGCCTGCCAAGACATATCTTCGGCTTCCGACGGTAAGCCTAAAGTCAGACGTCTTTCTTCAAATTGAACTTGATCAATTCTAACTTGAATCGTGTCGCCGCGCTTTTTACCTTCGTACTGTGCAGCCTCTAACGAATCTTTCCATTTAGATCGCGGCATAAGTCCTGTGATACCAGGCGCAACTTGTACAAATAATCCAAAAGTTTCTTTCTTATCAACTGTTCCAGTAACGATCGAACCTACTGGAAATTCGACTGGCACCTTCATCCAAGGATCACCGATTCCGCCAGCTTGCTTAATTGAAAGAGAAATTTTGAGTCTTTGTTCGACATCTTCTTCTGCTTTCAAGATCTTGACCTGAACCGATTCACCTAACTTAAGAGCCTCAGATGCATGCTTCAACCGCGTGAAGCCAATCTCAGAGACATGCACAAGGCCTTCTACACCATCTTCGAACTTGATGAATGCACCGTAAGCTTCAAGCCGCGTTACTGTCCCCATCAAGATGTCGCCGACTTTATTACTTTCTAACCA
The DNA here is from genome assembly GCA_031428555.1 of Bdellovibrionales bacterium. Taxonomy (GTDB): domain Bacteria; phylum Bdellovibrionota; class Bdellovibrionia; order Bdellovibrionales; family Bdellovibrionaceae. The sequence goes on from JANPPO010000360.1 coordinate 2,758, forward strand.
AACTCCTTCACTTTCAGCACGCTGAAGTGAAAGTAGCTTTTTTCTAGAGACAACAATGTTGCGTCCTGATTCGTCGATCTTAGTGATTAAAAATTCTAATTTTTTTCCAATATACTCTTCGCCTGATTGAACGAATGCCGTATCGATTTGGCTGATGGGACAGAAAGCTTTTTGACCTTGAACATCTACTCTGAAGCCACCTTTAACTAATTCAAGAACTCGGCCTTCAACTGGAAGCTCCATATCAGCAGCATCTTGTAGACTATCGATATCTGCAGCTGCTTTTTTAGAGCCTTTTCGAGTAACACGGATTTCCCCGCCTTTAACTTTAACAACAACCACATCTAAAATGTCGCCAACTTTATATTTTAGATTTTTATTTTCATCGACTAAGTCCATTCTTAAGATAACAGCATCCTGAGGAGTCCCCGTGGACACGAAAGCTTCTTCCTGGCCAATGCTTAAGATTTCGGATTTAAGCTGATCACCAACTTTTAAAGGCTTTGTCGCCCGATCCATTGATTGTTCAAACATGCTTGAAAAATCAGATTCGTCTTTTCTAACTTCATCACCGAAAATATCTTTTTTTGACATTAAAATCCCCTGGTTTCTTGGATGGTCTTTATATACTGCCTATGGTTCTAGGCCAACGAAATTTGCATAAGGACTTGTCATTTTTTATGCAGCTTCCGGCAATAACCCTAACTCTAAGAATTCCTTAATACGCCTTGATAGACCTGATAATTGCCTTCGATCATGGAATCAAGACTGAACTCTTGACTGACTTTGCTAAGAGCCGCTTTTTTAAGTTGACCCGTTTTTTCAGAATCCCGTATTAGTTCAGCAAGATTTTCTGCTAGTTTTTTATAATCGCCGACCTCTTGCAGAAGACCTGTTTGATTATGAATGATCATTTCAGGAATCCCGCCGACTCGGCTACCAACAACCGCACATCCTGCTAAAATTCCATCGAGAATGATAGTCCCCAAGCCTTCATTATTTGAAGGGACCGCGAGTATATCCAATGCTGAAAGGAATTCTGGTACATTTTTGATAAAGCCAATGAATTGCACGCGATCCTGAATTACTAGCTCTGCGCTAAGGCTTTCCAGGCTTTGCTTTAGATTTCCATCGCCCGCTATTAAGACTGAAAAATGTGGGGTAACCTTTTTTAATTCTGCGACAGCGCGAAGTAAAGTTTCATGACCTTTTTGAGGAGAAAGTGCAGATGCATTTCCAATCAGAATATTTTGTGTTGGAATTTGATACTTAGCTTTCCAATCTTTCTGGCAAGTTTGCCGATTCAAAGCTCGATATGCATCCTGACTAACAGCACTTCTTGCAACGGCAATTTTTTCTTCAGGAATTCCATAATCAACTAAGACTTGCTTAATAAAGCGAGATATCGCTGTAAACTTTGTAACTCTTGGGTGGAAATACTTTTTTTTCGTTAGAAGTTTACTCTTAGGAACATTATCGACTCTTCGGTGAACAACGATCTTAACGTCCGGAAGAAACCGTGATGCATTTAGTGCTAACGTATGGCCTTTT
>JANPPO010000361.1:0-3657 GCA_031428555.1 Bdellovibrionales bacterium
AGATATAGGATCAAGCAGATTTAAGTGGTGACCTACCCGACTCTCATTGATGAAGCGGGCCTGATGAAGCATGTAAGCTTTTACCAAAGCGAGCTCAGTTAAAACTCCCATGACTTCCCCAAGCGGGTTTATGACGGGACAAGAGGTAATTCCCTCAGCTAAAAACACATTGATAACGTCAACCAAAGCCTCGCCGGAGCCTATCATTTTTGGATTTGGTGTCATAAAGTCAGCAGCTACTCTCATGCACTCATAATGCTAAACTAAATCGCATTTTTCAATGTTGGACTTTTTGCCTAGAGCTTAGTCTTGCAAAACAGCGATTTAAGAGAGGATTCTCGCGAATCTTAATTTCCATTAATGTCAGTTCCAAACTGCGATTTTTTTTGGCAGAAAAGAACTGTCCATTTTGAAAACAAAACTGGGCTCTACTTCTCCATAGTTTTAATCTATCAAACGATAGTTTTTTTAACTCTTTACTATCCCACCAAAATTCATGACCATAATTTAGTTTAGCAAATATTAAACTACTGATCTTACTAACAACAGGAGACTACTTATGCGTAATTTTAAACTGAGAGGCGTGGTCATGGCGTCTTTGGTTCTTTCTCTGTGGAGTGCGAAATCAATTGCAACTCCCCCGGGAGTGATGCCAAAGCCAACACCACTTGCTAACACATCTAACCAATTTTGGTGGCCGGAACGCCTTGATCTTGCACCACTCAGACAACATAGCATTGCATCAAGTCCACTCGATAAAAATTTTGACTATGCTCAAGAATTTAAGAAGCTTGATATTGAAGCTGTTAAAAAAGATATCACAAAGGTGATGATGACTTCTCAGGATTGGTGGCCAGCAGACTGGGGTAACTACGGTCCGTTCTTCATTCGTATGGCTTGGCATAGCGCGGGTACATATAGAATTTTTGATGGTCGCGGTGGCGCAGGCGGTGGTCAGCAAAGATTTGAGCCACTCAATAGCTGGCCAGATAACGCAAACTTAGATAAAGCTCGCAGACTTTTATGGCCCGTTAAAAAGAAATACGGCAATAAACTTTCTTGGGCCGATTTAATGGTTCTAACTGGCAACGTCGCTTTAGAAAAAATGGGATTTAAAACTTTCGGTTTCGCCGGCGGAAGAGCGGATGATTGGGAAGCTGATCTTGTTTACTGGGGACCAGAACAAAAATTTTTAGATGATAAGCGTTTCTCGAAAGATCGCAAATTAGCGAATCCAACAGCCGCTGTTCAAATGGGTCTTATCTACGTGAATCCAGAGGGACCAAACGGAGTACCCGATCCACTTTTAGCTGCCAAAGATATCCGTGAAACATTCGCCCGCATGGCGATGAACGACGAAGAAACGGTTGCCTTAATCGCGGGTGGACACACTTTCGGTAAAGCCCACGGTCGCGGTAAGCCAGAAAAATGTATCGAAGCTGAACCCGCAGCTGCTGGCCTGGAAGAACAAGGTTTCGGTTGGAAAAATAAGTGCGGCACTGGAAAAGGAAAAGATGCTCTGACAAGCGGCCTTGAAGGCGCATGGACTGGAGCTCCCACTGCATTCACTATGCAATATTTAAATAACCTCTATGCATTTGAATGGGAAAAAACGAAAAGCCCAGCTGGAGCAATTCAGTGGATTCCAAAAAATGGTGCGGCATCAACAATGGTTCCAGATGCTCACGATCCAAAAAAGCGTGAAGCTCCAATCATGTTCACGACGGATTTAGCGCTTAAAGAAGATCCAGAGTACAGAAAGATCACAACTCGATTTAAAGATAATCCAAAAGAATTTGAATTAGCTTTCGCAAAAGCTTGGTTCAAACTTACTCACCGAGACATGGGTCCTCGCACTCGTTATATTGGTAAAGATGCCCCAAAAGAAGTTTTGATCTGGCAAGATCCGATTCCAGCAGTAAATCATAAATTAGTTGGCGCTGGTGAAATTGAGAGTTTGAAAAGCAAAATTTTAAATTCTGGCTTAACAACTTCAGAACTTGTTAGAACGGCATGGGCATCAGCTGCCTCATTCCGCGGAACTGATCTTCGAGGCGGCGCAAATGGCGCGCGTATTCGCTTAGCTCCACAAAAAGATTGGGCTGTTAACAATCCTGAAGAGTTAACTAAAGTTTTAGCGAAACTTGAAAAGATCCAAAAAGAATCTTCAACAAAAGTTTCTTTGGCAGATTTGATCGTCTTAGGTGGATCAGCTGCGATTGAAAAAGCGGCTAAAGCTGCAGGAACAAATGTAAGAGTTCCGTTTACTCCGGGTCGTATGGATGCTTCTCAAGAGCAAACAGACGTTGCATCATTTGCGATGATCGAACCCAAAGCAGATGCTTTCCGTAACTACTACGGCGAAGGAAATTATCTGACTCCGACACAAATGTTGATTGATCGTTCGAACATGTTAACACTCACGGTTCCTGAAATGACTGTATTAGTTGGAGGCTTAAGAGCTCTCAACACAAATGCAGAGGGTTCAAAACATGGAGTCTTAACTGACCGACCAGGAACTTTGACGAATGATTTCTTTGTTAACTTACTTGATATGTCGACTCAGTGGCGTAAAGCTGAAAAAACTGAAGGTCTTTACGAAGGTGTTGATCGAAAAACTGGAAGTTTAAAGTATACTGCTACACCAGTTGATCTCATTTTCGGTTCTCACTCTGAACTTCGTGCGATTGCAGAAATTTATGCTGCCGATGACGGTAAGCAAAAGTTTGTAAAGGACTTTGTTAGCGCTTGGAACAAAGTTATGATGCTCGATCGTTTCGATGTGAAAAAATAGTCCCCTAAAGCCGCTTTTCTTAATGAAAAGCGGCTTTTCCCTGTCCAAAGTCTGACACAAAGCATTTGAAATCCAGTTATGACAGTGCTACAAAAATCCTTATAGTTCTAAATTAAACTTTTTAAGGAGATCATTTCATGGCTTCAGTTTTTGCTTTAGTATTTACGGTTTTACTTTCAATCACTTCTTTTGCCCAAATGCCAACTCCGCAGTTATCTAAGGAAGATCGAATGAATCTTTCGAATAAAGTTTTAACGATCAAGCCTGCTTCTTTTCAAAGCGTAAAATTAGATTTAAATCCAGAAGAAATCAGCCTTATGAACGGCGACGACCTAGAGTGCGAACACTCTCCAAATGCGCCTTATTGCTTAGATGAAAACAACGAAGGCATGATCTTCGAATAGAAGACTGAAATCGTTTTTAAGTCTCAAATATAAAATTAAAAAAGTTTTTTAAACCGCTGCCAGTTTAATTTCAACTTCGTGATCGTGGCTAAAATCCGTCGAGCTTACGACGATTTGCAAAACTTGCTATAAATCTGTGATTAAGGCATTTGTTTGATGAAACGATCGGCTTCGCTGATGGATTTGTTCATCTCCTGAATCAGCTTTTCAATATCACTCTGGATACTCAGGCTTTCGCCCTTTAGCGATGCGATCGCTTTCGCATTGAGATTATGTTTCAAATATAGCACTTGGTCGTTGAATTTTCTTAAAACAGGATCCATTCGAGCTTCTGAAGCCTTAAGTGTTTTATGTAATTCTTCATATCTTTGCTTTGTTGCCCTTAAGGATTCACGACTTTTCCGCTTGAATTCTGCCGTTTCAATTTGGTCAATTTCTTTATCCCACTCGTCAAATAAA
>JANPPO010000362.1:0-7303 GCA_031428555.1 Bdellovibrionales bacterium
TTTAAATCCTGAGGCGCATCGAAAATATGATCGGCGCCTGCTTCTTGAAGTTCGGGTCTGCCGCCGTAGCCCCAGGTGACTCCGAGGCTTGCGATTCCGTTTGCCTTTGCGCCGATGATATCGTGCTTTCTATCGCCAATCATAAAGACATTATCAGGAGAAATTTGTTCCTGATCCAAAATGTATTTTATTAATTCAGCTTTATTGCTTCTGACGCCGCTGAGTTCGCTACCAAAAATTCGCTGGAAATATGTCGAGAGCTCGAAGTGAACCATGATTCGATTTGCGAATATATGGGGCTTAGAGGTCGCTAGGAACTGTTTTCTTGTTTCTTTCATTTCGAGCAAGATATCGACGATAAATGGGTAGACTCGGTTTTCATAAAGACCGATGGGGGCAAATCTTTCTCTGTAGAGGGCGACGAGCTTTAGAACCTCTTCTTCAGTTGCCATGGGGGCGAGTCTCTTAAAAGTTTCGTTTATAGGCGGTCCAATGCACCAGGAAAGGCTTTCATACGGCGGTGGAGTTAGCCCAAAGGTCTCTAATGCATATTGAATGCATCGGATAATGCCTTCTTTCGAATCTGTCAAAGTGCCGTCTAAATCCCAGAGGATGTAATTTTTCATAATGCGGCTTTAAAATACTCAAAAACTCCGCTAGATTCAACCCGATGGCCAAACAATCAGGCGAATTACTTATCCAGGAAAATAAAGAAGCCAGGTTTCACTACGAAATCTTGGATACCTATGAAGCTGGGGTTGTTCTGATCGGCAGTGAAGTGAAGAGTATTCGCGATAAAAGTATTCGCCTTAAAGACGCTTACGTTGCCTTCATCAGGGACGAAGCATTTTTGCAGAATGCGCATATCGCGCCATACAAATCAGGTGGTTACGCGAATCATGAGCCCGAGAGACTTCGAAAGTTGCTACTTCATAAGGCAGAAATTGAGCATCTTCACGCGACAACTCGAGAAAAAGGTTTAAGCGTCATTCCGCTGAAAATTTATTTTAAAAATGGCCGAGTTAAAATTTTGTTGGGTCTAGGTAAAGGTAAGAAGTTTCACGATAAACGTGAAAGCATTAAGAAACGCGACGTAGACCTGGCTTTGCGTCAGACGTTAAGGAAAAACCGCTAATCGGAGCCATGCCTAAACGTTTGCGTTTTTGATTAATCAATTCAGCCCAGTTATGAAAAGTTTCTTTATCATGAGTATCGAGTCTCATCCGCATGAGCATTTCAAGTTCTTGCTCGGTCACACTTTTTAATGTGTTCAGTAAATAATCGTACGTGATCGAGAGATCTTTAAAATCTTTTGACTCAGAAAATCGGTAGCCTGATTTTTCCCATTCACCCACGATTAAATGGCGCATATGCTTTTCCATTTCGACTAGCGGTTCGATCAAGTGAGAAGTCATTCTTCGTGCGATCCACATTGTTGAAACACCAATCGCGGCAAAACTAAGACCTAAAAGGATTAAGAGCCATTTCGATTCACGCTCGATGTGTTTGACCATTGTCGGGTAAACATCAAACGCTAACTCTTTGAAGATCGCTTGGTTTTGTTGAGTAAAATAAAAAGCTGCCAATAAAAAAATCGCAGATGAAGTAAGCAGTGAAAGTGTTAGTAACGTTACATAACGAGTTTGAAAGCGCTTATTCAAATGAAGCGAGTGAGTATTCTCGAAAGAGCGCTCAGTTTTATAACGTGGCAGACCTAAAATCATATTGACCTTCTCGTCACAAACACAGGTAAGATCGAGTCAAGAGAGGGAATTTCTATGAGAATATCGTCAAAGGTCGGGGCTGTTTTTACGAGGCTTTTTTCCCATGTACTGCTCGGGATCCTGCTTGGATCATGTGCATCAGCAGACCAGTACCAAGATCGTCCTTTGGTCCAGCCTGAATATAAATTGCAAGAAGATCGCAAAGCTTTTGAAGAACTCCGATCTGAAGTTCCCGAAGACAAAAAAGTCGAAAATGATGACCTGGCTTACATGGAAAAGCTTTTCGAAAATCCGCTCGAGCAGCCAAATAAAATTCGAGATCGCTTTTACAAGCTCATCAGCAAAAAACGAGATCAATTTTCAAAAGATCTAAATAAAAAGCGCGAAGCTTACGTTAAAGCTGAAAGAAAAGACCGGGATCAATTTACCAAAGAATTAGAATCTCAGCGAAAAGATTTTAAAAACAAAAAAACTGAAGCAGATGAAAGAAAAGATTTTTACGCGGACTTAGAATTAAAGCGCAAAGACTTCTATGCAAATCAAAAAGAAAAGCGTGATGAATTTGAGTCTCAAATGCGCGATGATCGAAAAAATTTCGAAGATTATTCCCGTGATAAAACAAATGATTTTAATGCTCGTCACCGCGAATTTTCTGCTAAGCAAAAAGATATTCTAAAAGAAAAAAAAGATGCTCAAAGACCAGGCCAGTAATTACGAGAATATAGAAGTTAGTAAGTTTGAACTACTAACTTACTTTTTAAAACTTGGCTGTACCGGCTTTGGCGGTCCAGTTGCCTTAGTTGCGATCATGCAAAAAGAATTAGTCGAAGAGAAAAAATGGGTTGAGCAAAAAGAATTCAACCAGATTTTTCCCATGATTAAAGCGATGCCAGGCGCATTGGCATTTCAAACGGCTGCGTACTTTGGAAATGCAAAAGCGGGATTCTTCGGTGCCGTCATTGCTGGTTTTGGTTTAGTTTTTCCAGCGGCACTGATGATGATTTTACTTGGAGTTTATTCTGCAGAGATGAGTCAGTATCTTTGGATCAATAAATTACTGATTGGATTTCAGTCGGGGGCTTTGGCTCTGATTACTTTAGCGTGTTGGCAATTGGCGAAACCATACAGCAAAGATTTTCTTTGGTGGGTCTACGTTTTGATTTCTTTGTTTTTTGTAATCAATCACTTGCCAGAACCTGTCGTGATCATAGCTTTTGGTGCAATCAATATTCTTCGCTACAGAATCGACAAGCCAACTGGCACTCTGCCGGCAGTGCCCTTACTTGAATTACTCTGGATTTGTTTTTGTGGTGGCGCTTTTGTTTTCGGCACGGGGTTAGCAGTTTTGCCATGGCTTGAAACGCAATTTGTTCAAGTTCACAAGTGGATTACTCAAGATGAATTCTTGCAAGCAGTTGCATTGGGGCAGATCACTCCGGGGCCGGTTTTAGTTACTACAACTTATATCGGTTATAAAGTTTCTGGAATGATGGGCGCTGTCCTCGCAACTATTGGAGTTTTCTTACCCGGGTTGATTCACATGACAACTTGGTTTCCGCGAGTTGCAAAAAAATTATCTCGAACCTCATGGATACATAATTTTTCAGCGGGCGCACTTGCGGCAGTCGTTGGAACTTTAATTTTCGTCGTCTATCGATATCGCCCTGAAGTAGGAACGTTCAATTTTTGGTCTTACTTGATCGCGACTATAGTCCTGTTTCGATTTAAAATTCCCTCATGGGCGGTTATTTTAGCCTGCGGAGTCGTCGGACTTTTCGTTTAGCTTTTGGTAGCCTTTAGTCCAGTGGATCTCACAATCCGCGAAATGCCTGTTAGCATAGATGAATGAAGTTTTGGCTTAAATTAATTCTGACCTTTATTGTATTGCCTATTAGTTGTGCGGGATTTCTTTATCATTTAAATGAAAAAGGTTTTTTTAATTTAAATCATATCGAAATTGTTGTCGAAGATTCTTCATTCTCGAAACAGGCTTTAAAAAAGTCCGTTGAAAAATTAGATCAACAACTAGAATTACTACGCGGCCAACCTATATGGGCCTTGAAGCTGCAAGCGATTTCAACTCAGTTAGACGGAGAGAAATGGATTCAATCATTTCATCTGACTCGTCGTTGGCCAGCGACTTTGCAACTCACAGTTAAACCTCAAGCTCTTTATTTTGTGTACATGACAAGTAAAGGTGAAATTTTACCAGTGATGGAAAATGGTCATTTTCTTGATTCACTTAAAGCAGGAGAGTCTCCGGATCTTCCGATCGCTGTTGGAAGTATTTTTAATAAATCGCAAGAAGTCCGAATTAAAGCGATTGATATTTTAAAACAAATTCCAGAGCAGGGATCTTTTTCGAGAGCCACAATTTCAGAAATCCATTATGAAGCTAAGTCAGGATTTTCGTTCATGCTCGTTCAGAACGGTCTTCGCATAAAAATTGGTGAAGATCGCGTGCGTACAAAAAGTTTTAGAATCTCCAAAGTACTCGATTATCTTGAGTTTAAAAAATTTCAGGCTCGCGTCATCGACGCAAATCTCTCTCAGAAAGTCCTTGTCAGGTTGCGTAAGGATCCCTAAGCTAAAGTCGGTAGACCTAAGATGGGTCAAGCTACAAATAGAGTCTGTGGGAGCGTTAACTTTTTGATGTTAACTGGCACAAGCTCCAGTTTCATAATGAAGCTGATCAGAATAAAGGCTTAAGGATGAGTACTTTAAAAACGAAGCCAGTACTAGTTGCTGGTATTGATATCGGATCTACAAAAGTATCATTAGCAATAGCGGCTGTCCGAGCAGAAGGACAACTCGAAATTATTGGTCTTGGAACCGCTCCCAACACAGGCCTACGTCACGGAATCATCATCAACATCGAAGCAACTACAGAAGCAATTATGAAAGCTAAAGAAGAAGCTGAATTAATGGCTGGTTATCCTGTTACTTCTGTTTGGATTGGTGTTTCTGGTGGCCACATAAAATCATTTGATTCTAAAGGCATGGTTGCCATTAAAGATAAAGAAGTTGCGAACTCTGATATCGCGCGAGTGATTGAAGCAGCTCAAGCTGTGTCGGTTCCTTCTGATCGCAAAGTTTTGCATGTGCTTCCACGTGAATACAAAGTGGATGAAAATGACGGGATCATTGATCCAATCGGTATGACAGGCGTTCGTTTAGAAGCGAACGTTCATATCGTAACGGGTGGCCAGTCCGCGATAAATAATATTATCAAGTGTGTTGAAAAAGCAGACTTAAAAGTAAACGGCTTAACGTTAGAACCTCTTGCAGCTTCGCGTGTTGTTTTATCTGACGACGAAAAAAGTTTAGGCTGCGTACTTGCTGATATGGGTGGCGGCGCGATTCAATTACTTTATTTCGTAAACGGCAGTGTTGCACATAGCTCGATGATCTCAGTTGGCGGACAACATTTTACTCACGATGTAGCTGTCGGTTTGCGAACTCCGCAATCTTCAGCTGAAGAATTAAAGAAAAGATCAGGCTCTGCACTTCCAACTCTAATCGATGATCATGACAGTATCGAAGTAGAGGGTGTCGGCGGCAGAAAATCTCGAACGATCGCAAGAAAAGATTTAGCACACATCCTCGAAGCACGAGCTGAAGAAACGCTTCAGTTAATTGCGCATGATATTCGAAACTCAGGCTTTGAACCACTTTTAGGTTCGGGTGTGATTTTAACTGGTGGCGCAAGTCAGCTTCCAGGATTAGTCGAGATGGGTGAGTACGTCATGGACTTACCTGTTCGCAGAGGTTTCCCAAAATCGATGGGGCCATTAGTAGAAGTATCGAAATCCTCTGAACATGCCACTGTCGCGGGGCTTATTCAGTTTGGTTATGAAAAGATGAAAGAAATGGGTCAGCTTAATTCGGCAGAGATTGATATCTCTCAGTCGTGGGCGGGCCTCTCTGATAAAGTTAAAGGTTTTTTAAAAGATTTATTTTAAACTGGGGGAATCATGTTTGAACTCGAAGAAAATATAAGCATCGGGGCGAACATCAAGGTAGTCGGAGTTGGTGGCGGCGGTAGTAACGCAGTTACAACTATGATTCTTGATGGAATGTCAGGTGTAGAATTCACGGTCGCTAATACAGATATTCAAGCGTTGAATTCTCATAAAGCAGGACAAAAAATTCAATTAGGTAAAGAATTAACAAAAGGTTTAGGCGCAGGCGCTAATCCAGATGTCGGCCGCAGAGCTGCCATCGAATCTTATAATGAAATCGTTGAACACCTTGAAGGTGCAGACATGGTTTTCGTAACTGCTGGCATGGGCGGCGGTACTGGAACGGGTGGCGCTCCGATCGTAGCAAAAATTGCTCGTGAATTAGGTGCTCTTACTATTGGTGTTGTAACAAAGCCATTCCAGTTCGAAGGTAAGAAGCGCGAAAAGCATGCGATTCAAGGTCTTCTAGAATTACAAGAAAACGTTGATACACTCATCGTTGTTCCGAATCAAAAATTATTAGCAATCGCTGGCGATAAGATGCCACTTGTTGAAACATTTAAAAAAGCAGACAGCGTTCTTCACCAAGCGGTGAAGGGTATTTCTGATCTGATCAACATTCGTGGTTTGATCAACCTCGATTTCGCAGACGTTCGTACCATCATGAAAGAAAAAGGGATGGCGATCATGGGAACTGGTTCTGCACGCGGTGAAAATCGTGCAGTGATGGCAGCAAGTGCTGCGATCTCTTCTCCACTTTTAGATAGCATTAAAATTGATGGCGCAACTGGCATCATCATCAACGTAACAGCGGGACCTGATCTTACTTTGTTTGAAGTTGATGAAGCTTCAACATTGATTAAAGAAGCTGCTCACGAAGATGCTGAAATTATTTTCGGTGCGGTTATCGATGAAACAATGGGCGACGAAGTTCGTGTTACTGTTATTGCAACTGGTTTCGGTAAGAACGAAATTTCTCCGGTTAGTGTTGTGACTCAAGAGCAAGCAAAAGCAATGGCTCAAATGGGTGCACCAATGATGCATGCTCAGCAACCGCAGCAGGCTCCGAACTATCCAATGAATTATCAGCAAGCAGCGCCGGGGGCGCCTCAGCCGTCAGCTCCTGCTGCTGATCTTCCACCGATTAGTGCTGTTCAATCTGCAATCATGAACTTTACGCAAGAGCATCCTGCACAAACGGGGGCTCCTCAGCCTGCGGCTCCTGCGCAGCCGACTTATCAGCAATTGCAGCAACCATATAATCAACAAGTTCCACAGCATCAGATGTCTCAGCATCAGCCGGCCGCTCCTGCGCCAACTCCGCAAGTAAATCCGTATGCGCCCGTAAGTCCTTCGATGGAAGCGCAACCGGGGGCGCCTCAGCCGACGGTTTTATCTTCAGATGAAGGTGTAACTGCAAGAGATTTACTTTTAGCTAAAGCTCGTGCATTTCGCGAAAGCCAAGAGAACAAAACCAAGCAAGTTCAGCCAGAGCAACTTTCAATGGATGTATCAATGGATACAAATATTGATGAAGCTCGCCGGATGGCTCGGGAAGTAGCGACTTCTCCATTTCCACAAAACTTAGATGTGCCTTCTTTCATTCGCAAGAAACAA
>JANPPO010000363.1:0-10856 GCA_031428555.1 Bdellovibrionales bacterium
CTTGTTAGTTCTTCCGAATAATTCCGGTTGTGATAACTTGAATATAGATAACACTTTTTTCTTCACGTGCGTCGACGTTGTAAAGTGTCTAGGTTCTCAAAGGGGGGAATTAATGAGAATCATAGCTACCGCTTTATTCATATCGACTGGTCTTATGTCGAGTGCGCACGGCCAAACACAAGCACAAAAAGATGATGCAAAATGGATTCTCGAAAGAATCACCGGCGTTAAGTGGGCCGCTGATAGCGCGCTCGCACAGGAAGCTTTAGCATTAGCAATTCAAAATAACCGAGCTGGAATCGCAGCTCTCGCAACAAAACAAGCACAATTTTTAAATGTAACTGTCAAAAATTTTGGTCTGAAGATGTCGACCAGAGAAGAAACAATCCGAATCCCCTTAAATGATTTTACTGCTTCCATTATGGGAGTTACTCGCGATGAAAGTGATGCGCGGGAACTTCTTTATGGCAATTTCTTTTATGCTGGAAACGCAAACGTTATGGCAGATACAAATGCATTCGCAAAAGATTTACTAAAATCAAATCGCCACTACGAGCAATTAGATAATCGAAGAAATGATATGGGCGCAATGCTCGTAAGAATTAATTCTCAGCGAATTATTGCAGATGAACAGGATAATAATTTTACACTTATGCCAAGTCCGGATCCAGCTGGAGTTTTAAGTTCTCGCGCATGGATCGAAGCTCATGCAGTTGCTGGAACAAATCGCAGACCGGTTGAATATACTTTTAGACAGTTTATGTGTCTTCCAATCGAGAAATGGGCTGATGCGGCTGCATCCGATGTCCGAATCGGTCGTGACATTGACCGGTTCCCAGGTGGCGATCACACGAAGTTTCAGACAACTTGCAAAGCTTGTCACAATGTGATGGATGGATTTCGTGGTGCTTGGTCACGCTGGAATTTTGAAAACGATGCACCTCTTCAATCAAGAGTTCGTCGCGGAAATTCAAATGGCGCAGGTATTATGAATAAAATGAATCGAAATAACAATATTTATGCTGGTGGATACGTCACAACTGATGACTCTTGGATTAATAATGCTGAACGCGGAGTTAATCTTACAACAATGGGATTTAGAGGATTAGACGGCCGTACGCCTGCATCTACAGGTGAAGGTATCAATTCATTTGGACGATTGATTGCAAATTCTCAACGTTTTTCGACATGTATGGCAAAGCGGGTTTTCGAAGCTGTTTGTCGCAAAGAATTAGCTGAAAAAGATTTAAGTGTTTATCAAGCAATGGGAAATCAGTTTGAAGCTTCGAGCTACAACTTAAAGAAGTTGTTCGAAACGGCAGCCCTGAATCCTCGGTGTAAATAGGCCACGACAATTCAAGGGGTTTATAAGTATCGAGAATTCAAAAGGGGGAAAAATGAAAAAGTTATCGAATACGAGTATTTTAAAGAATATTGCTTTTCTAACCGTCCTATTTGGCGGATTAAGTTTCTATAGTTTCAACTGTGCTCCAGCTTCTTTTGTCGTAGATGATTCCGGCTCGTTGTCGCTATCTTCAAATGGTGAAATTATCACTGGCGATGGCGGCCCATCACTAGACGTAAAAGTTATTGCACCTCAAGCGCTTTTAACTTCAGAACAAATTTATGAGTCCTTACTCAATTTAACGGGACAAAAGGCGACAGTTACAAACGGACAAATTCAAGAATTCGAAAGAAGATCCGGTTCATTTGGCGTGTCTTCCCAACTTGATAAGGTCAATGCTCCGATGATGATCGCCTTAACATCATTTAGTGGTGAAATTTGCAATGGCCTCGTTCAAAGAGAACAAGGTCAGCCAGCTGATCAACGTAAATTCTTTCAAGGTGTTAATTTCGGCGCCGCTGTCGCAATGCTAAACGAAACTTCTTACCAAGAATCAGTATCTAGAATGGCAAATTCTTTTTTGGGTCGATCACCAAGCAGCGAAGAAGTAACTCTATTCAATCAATTTCGAACTGAATTTATTGCAGCAATACCAGCAGCAAATATCGGACAGAATGCTCAAACGAGAGCACTGGTTTTATCAACATGTACCGCGCTCTTAAGCAGTTTTGATGTGTACACTTACTAATTAGTTTTTAAATAGGGGTTAAAATGTCTAGATCAAAGCAAGTGAAACCAGTTTGGGCAAGTTCAGGTCACTCGAAACCTGTTTCTCGTCGTGACTTCTTAGCTCATGGAATGATTCCATTCGCAGCCGCAGCATTTATGCCGAATTGGATGAAATTACTCTCTCCTGAAAGTGCGATGGCTCAAGTCAAATGCCCAGAAGACGTAAGCAGCATGATTCCATTCATTCAGCTCAATCTCGGAGGCGGAGCCGGCCTCGCAGCTAACTACGTACCAATGGATGAAGGTCGTCAACTTTTGGATTCTTATGACATAATCGGTTTAGGCAATAATCAAGTACCTGTAACTCGCGTGTTTGGTAATGCTCCTTTTGCTGGAAATGGAATTAGTAATGTTTTAACTGGAATTCAATCTGCTGCCCAAACTGCTACTCAGAACAATACGGCATTCATTGGCTTCTGCGTTCAATCTCGTGATGACAGCAGTGAAAATTATTTCGCAGCAAACGGACTTGTTCACAAAGCTGGGCTGGTAGGATCAAAACTTCCAGCACTGGGAAGCCGAGATTCAAATTCAGGAATTGGTCAGTTGTCTGCTCTTTATTCCCCGCCTTCACCCCTTATCGTGAAAAGCTATAATGATATTGCTAATTCATTAGCCTACACAGCTGGCTTAGCGGCACTCAATCAGACTCAAAAAGAAAAATTAACGAAACTTATTGGAGATTTAAATTCGGCTCAAGCAAGAAAATTAGCTGCAACTTCTTCAGGTGCAAAATTCCAAGAACTTTTAACTTGTGTTGGAATTAAAAATAGCGAGCTCGTTCAACAAGGCACTGCCGCTGTCGATCCACGCAGCAATGCAGCTGTCGCAGGCATCTGGGGATTAGCCGCAAACACAAATGCAAATTCAGAATCATTTGTTTTAGGATCAATGGCCTACAATACAATTTTAGGTCAGGCAGGAAGTAGCTCGTTCGACAAAGGTGGATATGATTACCACGGAAACAGTCGCGCTAACGTAACAAATGTGAGAGATCGCGAAGCAGGAGTTTTAATCGGTCGCATTCTTGAAACTGCTCGTGTTTTAAATAAACCAGTTTTTCTTATGGTTACAACTGACGGCGCAGTCAGTGCCGAAAAGTCTGCATCGCCAACGACAGATTTTAATAGTGACCGTGGTTCTGCCGGAATGGTTTACACTTTTCTTTATCACCCTGATGGAAGACCTGCTACGACAGACTTTCAAGTTGGGCACTATACGAAAACTGGACAATCGGCTGATACCGATTTCATCATTGGTGGAAGTCCTGAACTAGCAACTCAAGCTGTTTTCTTGAATTGGTTAAAAATGAATAATAGAATGGATCTTTATTCGCAGGTAGTCCCTAACGGTCGCGGTATGGACGCATCTGCAATTGCACAGGTGGTGAAAGTTGGCTAAGAAAATTAAATCAGTTTGGATGTGGGCATTCCTTTTAATAGGTGGGCCCTTACTTATAACGTCATTTCAAAACTGCTCCTCCGAGATGTTTGGAACACCTGTTATGGATCTAAACGGTGAAGCTTCATTTCTCAGTACCGGAGTTTCATTTTCAGGTGGTTGTGAAGCAGAGCTTATGAATCTTTATAACCAGACTTACTTTTCACTACTGAAGCAATCGTGCGGATCATGCCACACGAATGGACCTGGAATTGGACAATTTGGTCATCCAGATTTTACGACTTCTTATAATGCATTTAAAAGCATGACTCGAAGTTCAATAAATCGAAATCTTATCAATGCCGCTCACCAGCCGCCATTTACGGGTGCTCAACATCAACCAGCACTTGATAGTTTCACTCCACGCTGGGTAGCAGCTGAAACTACTTACGGTGTGTGTACTGGTAATGCAGTTGCAGGGAACGGCATCACAACTTTAGGTAAAACAAATCCAGCTATTGTTGCAGCTGCTGCTAATCCAAATACTTGGACACGGATTACTTGGGACTTAGCTGCGGAATTAAAAGATGCTGCATTGAATGGAAAAATTCCTTTAACCGCTTCGATTGAAGCGCGCGTGGCAACGGTTAACGGTGTTCGCCAAGGTTATGAATTCAGAAACCCAATGGTGAGAATTAACACCGGTTTTACGGGACCATACCGTATTACTTCAATGCGGATTCACATCAATAATGTGCTCCAACAAAATGTTACGACTTATTCAGCGATTGATTTCAGTGTCTCCACAAATACTGACGTCAACATTTCGCCAAACACAGCTTTTGCACTGGCCGTTTTGCCAATGGTTGAAAGTACAGATTCGTTCGCACTTGAATTTGGAGATATTAAAAGCGCAGCTGGCGGAAGCGTTGGAAATCCGGGCGGCGGCGGCACACCAGCGCCGACTCCTACTCTGCCAACTACTGTTACTCTTGCGCAGCTATTAAGTAACGATGCAATGCTTGGAGTATTTAGACAATCTTGCGTAGGTTGTCACAGCCCTGGTAATGTGAAAGGTAATTTAGATATTACGAATCCTGCTCAAGCAAAAGCTCAGGCCGCAAATATTCTAAACCGCATGAACGACGCTGGAAATCCAATGCCACCTGCAGGTCTCGTGATGTTTGAAAAGCGCGAACTGGTCCGAATCTGGCGCGCCAGCGGCGCAAACTAAAAGGTAGCAGCAGTAAACCCAGCAGCTCACTTTTTTATAAAAGGTGCGTTACAAAAAAGCCTTCCCTCACACGGAAGGCTTTTTTTATTCTGCGACGATCGCTTGAGAAATCGCGAGCCAAGTTCGGCCCGAACTCCAAAAGCCAGCGTCGGAGCTCAAAGCAAAAAGCACTTCAGTCCAAATTGCTTTCTGTTCTTCAGACAGACGATTGAAAATTTCATCGTCCCCGCCAATACACGGATCCAATACATGAAGCTTCTGAATTTGTGCACCACTTTTTTGATGAAGCTCGGATAGTTCAATCAAATCTGTAAAGTGGCCACGAAAAGTTCCGTTCTTAGGATGAGTTGAAAAATAACCTTGAGTCATAATATCGCGAAAGCCTTCTGGATCTTGAAGTAAAGAGCCGGGCTGCTTATTCAAAATATAACTTGTGTAACCAACTCGAGATAAAAAGATTCCACAATGGAGCCCCTGAGGTTTTAAAAGCTTCAAAGATTCTTGAAACATCAATTCCCGGTCAGCTGTCTGTTCTAAATGATAAAACGGACCCATGTTTAAGATCACATCAAATTTTCTATTCTCGTGCTCAATTTTAACTGCAGTTGCAACATTGCGGGCATCTGCCATGACCCACTCGACTCGGTCTTCTAGTTTTTTCTCGGTGATTCTTTTTTGATTAAGCTTAATTAAATTTTCAGTCGGTTCGAGCGCCACAATTTCATGACCCATTTCAGCCAGTATTTCCGTGTACCAGCCAGTGCCTGCGCCCAATTCTAAAAACCGAAGCGGCCTATCAGAAAAATAAGCCTTCAATGTTCTTTTCATCAAAGCAAATTCTAACTGATGTCTTTCGTGTCTAAGGTCTTCGCCGTTTTGAGAGTAATAGTTAATGATATCTTGAATGTCGTCTTGAGGTTTCAAATAGCTTAATCCATTTTTTAGTAAGTAGAAATCCAGGTCTTCATCAACTCAACTTCTTCTTCAGAGAAAGCCGCGCCACCACCTTGAGGCATATTCTTTGGCCCAGGACCGTCTGTAGCTGTCGATAATCGATAGTACATTTTTGAATTGGCGTAATCGCCGTTGATTTCGATCAATCCCGCAGTGGCATAATCCGTTTCGCCGTAACCGTACCAAGCTTGGTGCGTGTGGCAGCTCGCGCACTTCGCGATGATGCTATAAACAAGTTGATCTTTGAAAGGTGGGCGTCCTGGCAAACTTGCGACAGAAGCTATTAGCTCATCATTTTCACTTGAGTTCGTGACAATGCGATCACAGCCGCTCGCAAAAAGTACCAAACTGAGAAATAATAAAATTGAGAATGCTCGCTGTGATTTCATTATTAATATTCTGAAACAAAACGGACTCTAAGCCTAGCGTTACTTACATGTTCGGGCCGCCCAACGCGGCCTTTGTCTAAAAGCTCGACATATAAAATAGCCACAGAAAGAAAATACAAGTGTTTGGACTAAAGACCTGTCTGGCACTCCTGTTGCTCTAGTATATAAGTACCCCCCCATGGCGGTCAGGCACCCCCCCTAGCCTGGCCGCTTTTTTTTTATCTAAATCCCAACAAGTATCCTAAAATGAGACATGTTTTTTACGACTCGAGTATCCACTGCACTTCTTCTATTCGCTGTTTCACTACCAGCTTCAGCATTCCGTGTATTGATTGACCCTGGTCATGGCGGACGCGATAAAGGCGCTTTGCAGGCTCCATACGACGAAGCCTCGATAGCTTGGGCCTGGAGTCTCGAACTTAAGAAACAACTGCTCGCACAGGATCTAGAAGTCGAGATGACTCGGAATGAAACGACGGGTTTATCACTGACGAGCAGAGTTGGCCGAACAAATCGAAAAAAATATGATCTGGTTGTAAGCCTTCATGCTAATTACCTTCTTGATTCAAGAGTAAAAGGCATCGAGTTTTTTCTATCTACTCCTCTTGAGTTAGAGGATCAAAAACTTCAGTTAGCTCATGAAGAAGTGCAGCTTCAAAAAGGTTACAAAAAAACTAACCTGAATTTAGGTAATCTAAAAGAAGAACAAAAATCCCAAGTCAGCGCGATCATTCATGACCTCGAAAGACAGACGCTTCTTAAGCAAAGTATTAGCATTGCGACAAATTTAAATCAGGCTTGGCCCGGCAAAATCAAGCAAGGACCGTTTGATTTACTTAATCAGGCAGATTCGCCAGCCATATTAATCGAGCTTGGCTATCTCTCTAATCCGATTGATCTGAAAAACCTGAACGATCCACAATTTCGTCTCGAAAAAAATCTTAAAATAGCAGAAGTCATTTCAAGCTATTTTAAGAACCAAAAATCCAAAATCATTCAGTAATCTGAATAGTTTTCGCCATTCCTATCAATGAAAACGACCACGTGGCATTGCATTGTTTCAGGGCATTATTTCTGGAACTGAACTTGCTCCCTCTCACTGTGCATACTCGGAACTCCACTAGCACGTTTATAGAGGTTAGATTTATGAAATTTTTTACTACTGTGTCGAACAATAAGACGATTTCTGCATTCGTGCTGTTGTCAGCACTGACTTTTAGCTCAACGACTTATGCGCAGAACTCCTGCGGAAATTTACTCACTGAACGACCTGCCGCTTACACAGTTGGCAAGAGTGGCAAAATCAAAATTTCTGCAGAACTTGGCGAGATGATAGTTAATACTGCTAAGGGTCAGATCGATTCAACAACTGGAAATAGATCCGAGTTAAAGCGAACTGTAACAGTAACTGATCTTAAGGCGGCTCTTGGAAAATTAAACCAAACATTTCCTTTAAAATCTCGTGACGAAATCAAAGCTGGAACAAAAAACGTAACTGTGACTCAGTACTTTAACGTTCTCAAATTTGATTATCAGGGCAAAGAACTTGGCGTGAAAATCCGTCTCAGAAAATACGGAACTATTCCAGCTGGCATTCCGAACACTCCTGAAAATGTTCAGATCATTCCTTCGATGAAAGATCTTTCGTTCTTAGAATTCAAAATCGATCACCCACTGTTTGATAATTCAGTTTTGAAACCTCGCGGACAACAACTAGATGCTGACACAAACCTTATTAATACACCTGATTTCCTATCTAAATTTGAAGCTATCTCTAACCGTGCAGTTCAACTTAACTCTAAGAATGCAAAATCTGCTGAAACAATGTCAGACATGCAGCTGGTTTTAAAACGTCTTCATGAAGAAAGTGTGCCGCTTAATTTAGATTCTCGAACTATCTATGAGCGAACTTCTTACGCACTTCACGTCAAGGACACGACAACTAACAAAGAATATGAAATCCAGATCACAATTGATGAAGGAATTCTTCTCTACAGTTATCCACATAATAAAACAGTGGATGCCTATAAATCTGATAAGCCTCTGACAGTGGTCGAGCTTAAAATCCCAGTCGAGATGGTAGATCCAGTAACTAAGAGCTTTAAAACCTCTATGTTGGAATCGATTCCGGTACTCAAGTCGGTTCAGATCTTCTTAAATGATTTAACAGCAGCTCAGGCTCCTGGTTACGAATCTAATAAGGGCAAGCAGTCTTTGATCCGTGGTCTTCTAGACGCTCAACAAAATCCGTAATTCGCTGTATCAGACCTTCAGAGGGAATTTGTGAATTCCACTTCCCTCTCAAGACTATTAACCTGTACTCTAATGGTGGCGCAAAGGAGTGCTTATGAAAATTTTTAAAATGTTAATGGTCCTCGTTTTTCCACTGTCTGCATTTGCAGCACCTCAGTTCACAGGAATTGATGAAACCAATATGAAAGATATCACGAAAGGCATGGGTGCGAACTTCGTTCATAACTCGATGCTGGGTGCTTCAAAGATGGGAACCGTTTTTGGCTTCCAACTTGGTGTCGTAGCCGCTCAAACAGATACACCTGAATTACACAAGCTTGCTAAAGAAACTGGCGGAGAACTTAAAAATCTCTACAACGCAGGACTGATGGGCGCAGTTGGAATTCCATTTGGAATTGCATTTGAAGCGACAGTTATGCCGACCGCTAAGTCAGATGATGCGTCAGCACGTGGAAGTTCATTCGCATTAAAATGGAATATCAATGATGTGATTCCAATATTACCAGTTAATTTAGCAATACGTGGCGTTTCATCAAATGCCGAATTTTCTTTCAATCAAACCGTTGGTGCCCAAACTGCAAAAGTTAAAAACACAACAGCAGTTACTGGGGTGCAACTCTTGTTCAGCCCGATGATTCCACTCATTGAACCATACATTGGTGTCGGAACATTAAGCGCTAAAAATAAGTTAGAATGGAAAGGATCAGCTGGAACCATTTTCGATCCTACCTACACAACTGCAACAGAAAAATCAGAAACAGTCAGCGGAACTCAAATCCTTGCTGGTGTTGATGTAAACCTTCTCCTTTTAAAAATCGGTTTAGAATACAGCAAAGCTTTTGATAATTCCCGCGTTGGCTTTAAGCTTGGTATTGGTTTTTAATTAAAAGAATATGAAAATAGCTGTTGTAGTTGGCGCAAACGGGCTCGTTGGATCAGAGCTCGTTCAGATCCTGAAAGATGATCCAAGCTATCGATGGATTTTTAGAGTACAAAGAAAAAACAGCCCGGTCGCTGATCGAGTGACCGCGCTGACCACAGATTATTCAAATCTTTATAACCTAACAGATCTTATGCGTCGCGAACGTAGTGACGAAGTAAAAGTCTTTTGCTGTTTAGGCACGACGATAAAAAAAGCAAAAACTAAAAAAGCATTCGAAGAAGTCGATAGACACCTTGTTATTCGCACTGCGGAATGGGTCAAAAAAGATTTAAAAGCAAAACATTTTTGCGTGGTCTCTGCTTCCGGTGCTTCTGTCGCCTCTTCTGTTTTCTACTCAAAAATTAAGGGCTTAATGGAAAATGATTTAAAGAAGCTCAATTTCGAGCAACTTCATATTATGCGCCCTAGCCTCCTTTTGGGCAGCCGCCGAGAGCGTCGACCCTTGGAAGCGCTCGCCATGAAGGTGATGCCGTCCCTTTCTTTTCTTCTACCGACGGAATATCAACCTGTTCCCGCTTGGGCGGTTGCTCAAGCCATGCGCCTCAACGCTAATGAAGGCCGAAAAGGTGTTGTTGTAGTGGAAAATGAAAAGCTCGTTCTAATTCCGCATCTTAAAATTTTCCAATAACTCCCGCATTGACCCAAATGATTTCAGCCGTTAATGTCTGCACCATGCGAAGTGACGGAAGACAATTCAATCAATTAAGAAGCATTAAGATTACTCCAAACGTGGCGGAATATGCCGAAGGCTCTGCGATGGTAGAATTTGGGAAAACCAAAGTTCTCTGCACCGCTAGCTACGAACCGAAGGCCCCTCAATGGCTTCAAGGGTCTGGCGAAGGTTGGATCACGGCTGAATACGGAATGCTTCCTCGAAGTACCCAACAAAGAATCAAGCGCGATAAAGCTGCAGGAAGCGGCCGCACGCAGGAAATCTCGCGATTGATCGGACGAAGTTTGCGCGCAGCTGTTGATACAAAAGCGATCGGCGAAAGACAGATCATGATCGATTGTGATGTGATTCATGCGGATGGTGGAACTCGCACAGCTTCTGTTACAGGTGGCTATGTCGCTTTAGCACTGGCTCTTAAAAAATTATTAGATGTCGGTGAAATTAAATCTCTCGGTCTAATTAATTATGTCTCTGCAATCAGCGTGGGTCTTCATAATGGCCAGGCACTTTTAGATTTAAACTACGACGAAGATTCTGCAATCGGCACTGACATGAATTTCGTGATGACCCACAAAGGTGAGTTCGTTGAACTTCAGGGAACTGCCGAAGATATGCCGTTTTCAAAAACTCAGCTCTTAACAATGATGGAATATGCTGAAATTGGTTGCCGTGAATTATTTAAAGCACAGCAAGAAATCATTGGCCCATTTTATAAGTTAACTTAAAGATTTTAAATTGTAGGTAAATACTATGGAACTTTGGATCGCATCTAGCAACACGGGTAAAATCAAAGAATTTCAAAATTTACTTTATAATCATCCTGCTATCCAAGTTCACACTCAAAATGAAATTTCAAGCTTCACTTCGCCCGAAGAAAATGGCGATAGCTTCATTGC
>JANPPO010000364.1:0-2813 GCA_031428555.1 Bdellovibrionales bacterium
TCCCGTTATAAAGTTCAGGTCGAAGATTTGCTATCACACCCATTAGTAATCCGCCGGCACTTCCGCCGCGTGCATAGACGTGGCCTTTTTTTGCGTAACCTTTTTCGATTAGGCCCTCAGTTACATCGATGAAGTCGTGGAACGTATTCATCTTGTTTTTCATGCGACCTTCATCGTACCAAGCGCGGCCTAAGTCATCGCCACCGCGCACGTGTGCAATCGCAAAAACAAATCCACGATCAACCAAGCTAAGGGCTGTCAGCATGAAATAAGGTTGAACAGCATAGCCGTAAGAACCGTAGCCATATTGAAACAAGGGACTTTTACCATCGGGCGTGAAATCTTTTTTCATGACCAAAGAAACAGGAACTTTTTTTCCATCTCGGGCTTTGACCCAAACTCTTTCAGTTTTGTAATTGTCAGCATTGAAATTGGGAACAGTTTCTTGCTTCACTAGTTTTTGAGATAAATCTTTTAGACTGACGTCCAAAACTTTTTCTGGCACACGCGGGGACTGATAAACGATTCTAAAATCAGCGCGCTTGAATTCTCCGCCGATGGAAGTGCTGACCGCGTAAGTAGGATCTTCAAATGTAACATAACGAGATTTCGAAGTTCCTAAATCCATAACGCGAATTTGATTTAATCCATCTTTTCGTTCAGTGACGATGATATTTCCCTGAATCGTATCAACATCTGCTAAGAATACATCTTGTCGATGAGGTAAAAATTCAGTCCACTCTTTGTCAGTCTTTGCGTCGTAAGGAACTTTAAGCAATTTCTTATTAGGCGCTTTTTCATTCGTTAAAAGATAAAAGCTATCGCCACCATCCATTAAGTTATCAGATACGCCAGCCATGCGAGGCCGAAATATTTTAAACGCCGACTTTGGCTGATCTGCTTTAATGTAGCGAACTTCATCCGTCTGCAGATGAGACACCTGAAGAAAAATAAATTTCTCGCTTAAGCTTTTTGAAACTCCAACCGCGAATTCAGGATCTTTTTCTTCGTACACTAATTCAGTTTTTTTAGTAGGAACGTGAACTCGGTAAATTTGGTAAGAACGTAATGTGGCCGGATCTTGTTTCGAGTAAAAAATAGTCTCATTGTCCTGGGCCCAAACCATGTTGCCAGTGACGTTCTCAATTTTGAAGTCAGAAACTTTACCTGTTTTTAAATTCTTAAAATAAATTGTGTAAAATCTGCGACCTTGGGTATCAACTCCGTAAGCAACTAAATCCTGCTTGGGACTGATGTAGGGACCCGCAGACTCCATGAAGTCGGAACCTTTTGATAACTCATTTTCATCTAAAATCACTTCTTCGGTTTCTTTTTTGCCTGTCAGAACCCTTACATGCAAAGGATGCTCTAAACCTTTTTTGTATCTGCTCCAGTAAGTGTAGGGCCCTTTGACCGCAGGGGCAGAGTCTTCGTTTTCAGCAGTTCTCGATTTTAATTCTGTAAAGAGGGTATCGATGAGCGCGCTGTTATCGGCGAAAAATTTATCAGCCAAAACGTTTTCAGCTTTGAGGTAATTGATTACTTCTGGATTTTCTTTATCCTTAAGCCAGTAGTAGGGATCATCTCGCTTGTATCCATGGTTTGAAAAAGCTTTTGTTTTCTTCTCTACGCGTGGATAATCGTAGCCTTCGTGATGAGACTTCATTTGGCAGGCTCCTATCATTGAACAAATACTGAAAGTAAGAGTGATTAATTTAAAACTCGTCATACGACTGATTTTGTTAGCAGTCATGGTTACTGACAAGCTTCTAAAAGTTCCTCGGCGTGTGCTTTAGAAGTTTTTGTAATTTTCGCACCTGAAATAAGCCGAGCGATTTCATCGACTCGAGCTTGATGATCAAGATCAATGACTTCCATTTGCACGCGGTCTTTTTTCTGAACTTTTTGAATAAGGAAATGAACATCACCGAAAGCTGCAACTTGCGGCAAGTGAGTCACGCAAATAACCTGTTGGCTTTTTGCAATCGACTTCAGCTTCTTACCCACTTTTTCTGCGGTCGGGCCGGATACACCAGTATCAACTTCGTCGAAAAGGTAAGTGCGCGGATGTTTGCTGGATCCCACGATGCGTTTTAGCGATAGCAAGATACGGCTTAACTCGCCACCAGAGGCAAATTTTGAAAGTGGACGGGCAGGGTCTTTAGGGCTTGTTTGACTCATGAATTCAACATCGCTGATACCAGTTGAATTTATTTCCACGAGCTTTTGAACGCCGACATGAAAGATAACGCCCTTCATATTGAGTTCGCCTAATTCGCCATTCACGCTATCAGCTAAAAGTTTTGCACCTTTACTGCGCTTCACGTGAAGTTCTTCGCCGATCTTGAATAATTCGGCAGTCAATGTAATCACTTCTTTTTTATAAACTTCTAATAATTTTTCAGACTGCTGAAGCTGCGCAAGTTCTGTTTCGATATTTAAAAGAGCTTTTAAGATATCATCAACACTTGGACCAAACTTCTTCTGAATCTTTCTTAAATCACTTAACCGCGATTCAGTTGTCTCGAGTTCGCTTGAATCAACATCAACTGATTTTAAATACTTTTGAAGCTCGTACAAAGAATCATTAATGAGTTCTTGAGCATCTTCCAGATTCTTCAGCTTCATAGGAATAACAGGATCAAGAGCAGATAGCTCTTGGCCTTTTTTTAGAATCGTTTTGATCCGAGCCAATGCTGAGCCTTCATCGCCTGATAAAATTTCTTCTGCTGATTCGACAAATTGAATTAGCTTTGTCGCGTTCTTAAGTCTTTTGAGCTTTGCTTCAAGCTCCATGTCTTCGCCCGGCGCTA
>JANPPO010000365.1:0-3648 GCA_031428555.1 Bdellovibrionales bacterium
AAACTTGTGATATAAAGTGCCCATTCGAAAACATCGACTGGACTGCGCCCGAGGGAGGCGGTGGTCCTCAATATCGCGAAACCTGATTAGTCGTTCAGAGGTTTCGCCCGAAGGGAATGGGTTATGCCTCAGTTTTTTGCCAGTTGTCCAAAAGGTTTAGTTGAACCTCTAGAAGCAGAATTAAAATCACTTGGAATGCATCCTTATGATCGCTCTCAAAATGGAGTTTTTTTTGAATCCAATTGGGAAGGTTGTTACAAAGTAAATCTTTACTCTAGATTTGCTAGCCGAATTTTAATGCCGGTTCTAAATTTTCCGGCTTATCAACCTGAAGAACTTTACAACAATATCCGCAAACATGATTTCACAAAGTACATTGATGTTCATCAGACTTTAAAAGTTGATGCTTCAACAAAAGATTCAATGATTAAAGATCAGCGTTTTATTGCGATGAAGGTAAAAGACGCGATTGTTGATCAATTCCGTGAAAAAACAGGCGAGCGTCCAAATGTTGAAAACGACCGACCCGATTTAACAGTATACGTAAAAGTTTATAAAAATAATTTTTCTGTCGCGATCGATACAAGCGGCGATTCACTTTTTATGCGTGGTTACCGTTTAGAAGCGGGTGAAGCTCCGTTAAAAGAAAATTTGGCAGCGGGCTTATTGCAACTTTCAGGTTGGGATATGAAAACCCCACTTGTAGATCCGATGTGCGGTTCTGGAACAATTTTAATTGAAGCTATGCTAATGGCTTTAAACATTGCTCCGGGTTCGTTACGTAAGCGCTTTGGATTCATGCGACTTAAAAACTTCAACCGCGAAGCTTGGGATGCAATTGTTGATGAAGCGATTTCGGCCGAAGTTGAAACAACGGATTTACACTTCTACGGCTACGACAGCGATCGCCGCGTTTTAGACAAAGCGATCGAAAATGCTAAACGAGCCGGCGTTAACGAATTCATTCAGTTCAAGCGCGGTAACGTGACAACGATCGAAGCTCCGGTTGAAAAAGGAATGATTATTACGAATCCTCCGTATGGAGTTCGAATTGGGGATGAAGATAATCTTCGCGACGTTTACCGCGACTTTAGTCATACTTTGAAGACGCACTTCAAAGGTTGGGACGCTTGGATTCTATCTGGGAACAAAGATTTGATTGGCGACCTGAAGCTTAAAGCCAGCCGAAAGCACTTCGTATACAATGGTAGTATCGAATGTCGCTTTTTACGTTACGAAATCAGATAAGAACCTAGACTAAAATCCTGCCGCAGGCGCCAATATTTGAAGATTCTCACTTCTTCGATGATCTAGACCAACAGATTGGTCAAGATCATCGAAGAGGTAAAATCGTATGAAAAAAGCGCCCATCATGTTTCAGCTCAGAATGCTGACAATTCTATTAGTAGGCATCATTGCTTTATTGGGTGGATTTACATTTTGGCATTCCAATGCACTTTATAATTCTTTGGAAGTTTCCAATCAATTTACAACAGACACTGCAGATGATGCCGGTCAAGAAGTCTCAGAAGTTAAACCACTTATCTCTGAATATTCACAACTTACAAAACAGCTCGCTGATATTTATAAAAATGCCGGCAAAACAAAAGCAACTGATGAGAAAAGTGCAAAGGCTGCTGAAAAAGCTGCTGCAGTTGAAGCAGAGGCATTAATTGTTAAAGCTGACGTTGTATCTCGGGATATCAATCAAAGATTAAATCAAATTACTGCGAAGATGGAAAGTAGCTCTGCTAAAAGTGCGAATGCTAACAAGGGTTCTAATACTTTGTTTATGATTGGTTCAATTTCTTTCTTAAGCATCATGATTGGGTTTTTGTTTTCTCTTTGGTCATTAAAGAACCTCAAGTCATCACTTGGAAAATTCTTAAATCAAGTTGCGCTTGCGAATGAAAATATCTCTTCTGTAAGCGAAAGACTTTCAACTGCTAATAACTTGTTTTCATCAACGACAACTATGGGAGCCGTCACTTGGCAAGAGGCAGCCACTTCAATTGAGAATTTATCTGTCTTAGCAGCAGCCAATTCAGAAAGTGCGCTTCATACAGCAAAAGCTTTTACTGAAAAAGTTGAACTTGGACAAAAAGAAATCCTCAATTTAGGTAATGAAGAACTTAAATTAGGGATTACTTCTCAAAAAATGGAAGAAGTCATAAATTCAATCGATGAGATTGCTTTTGAAATGAGTTTACTAGCCCTTAACGCAACGACAGAAGCCACTAAGGCCGGCGAGCAGGGCAAAGGCTTCACTGTTATCGCAGGATCAATCAGAACTTTATCAGAGAGAGGCTCAGCAGCAGCTAAAGATATCAGCTTGATGATCAAAGAAAGTTTAAGTCAGATTGAGGCTAACAGCGTGCTAGTTGAGAATTCTAAGCAGGCGCTTGATGGAATTTTAACTTCGATAAAAGAAATTGCCAGCCAAAATGAATTGATCGTGACTGCGATTACTTCTCAGGCAGAGGGGATCAAGCAGATTGGTTATTCAATGAGCCAGTTGGATTCGGTTTCTCAACAGACAATAACAGGAACCCAAGAGATTTCTGCAATTTCAAATCTGGTAGTTGATGAATCATCTCGGCTAGAAAGTTTAGTTCAAACTTTGAATCACAAATTTATTGGCGAAACTAAGTCTGATCTTTAGTTTCTTTTCTCCAAAACTTCCAAATATCAGCGAGGTCCGTCAGGGCCTTTTGATTTTTCAAATATCTTTGAATTTTTATTGCAGGAAAGCCGCCGTAAACTCCGGGCTCTGTGATGTCAGAGATAACTCCAGAACGTCCAGCTAAAGTCACATCATCAGCAATTACAATGTGTCCTGCGGTTGCGCATTGGCCACCAGTCGTAAACTGTTTTCCAAATTTTGAAGATCCCGCAGTCATAAATCCTGCCGTGATAAGTGAATTTTCACCGACATCACAGTTGTGAGCAATGTGAATGAGATTATCTAATTTAGCGCCACTTCTAATTCTAGTTTCTGTTAACGTCGCACGATCAATCGTGCAGTTAGCGCCAATCTCGACGTTATCTTCCAATACGACTTTCCCAATTTGCGGAATTTTATGAGCAATTTTGGTTTGTGGGTCTGTAACATAACCAAATCCGTCGGAACCCAAAGTTGTATGCGGATGAATCTCGCAGGCTTTACCCATTTCGGTTTGGGCTCCGATAAACACTTGCGGGTGAATTGTGCAGTTGTCTCCGATAGTGCAATCGTTTTCGATTGTCACTTGGGCGCCGATTTTAGTTCCTGAGCCGATGACGGTTCTTGCGCCAACATAGCAGCGGAAACCTAAAGTTACATTTGCGCCGACTTTTGCGGTTGGGTGAATAAAATTATCTTTTGAATTTTCGAAGCGCTCAGCTTTGCGGTCAAAAAATGGAAGAACCATCGCAAGACCTGCCGAAACGGAGGGGACTTCGAAGACTGTGATTTCAGGGGGAAACTTAAAATCGAGGGTTTTTGTTTTAATAATGGCTTTCGCACCCCGAGAAAGTGCTGTTTCAGCAAATTCTTGTTTGGAGACGAAAACAAGAGATTGTTGATCACATTCGCCCGGCGGAAGCACCGTGAGCACGTTGAGCTCTAAAGAGCCCTGAATATGGGTCAATCCGTACTTTTTTAATGGA
>JANPPO010000366.1:0-4214 GCA_031428555.1 Bdellovibrionales bacterium
AATCAATGACTCTCGGGACATTGAAGGCACAAGTTGTTTACAAAATATGCCAAGTTCATCAGGTCGCAGATTTTTCCAAACATTAAATTATCAAAATGGTAGCTTATCATTTGGTATCTTAGGTGCGGACGCTGGTACGACTGATGAAAATCGCCCAACGGCACTTTCACCTATCCCATTTTCTCGTAATGATCAGTTAACTGATGTTTTCGGAGACACTGATGGCGATGGTCAAGGTCAACAAGATCAAGATCAGGAACAAGAAGAACAGCAGCAGCAGCAAGAACAAGATCAGGATAAAGATCAAGGCGAACAAGAACAGCAAAAGCCTTAATGATTTTTTAAAAGATCAAAATAAGAATCTGAGGCTTCGTCTTATCAACGAGGCCTCTCCTATTTAACTGACCGTGAATTCAAAGCGACAATTGGTCTTAACTGAATTGAGAATAAATCCAGATTCTGATGCTTTTTTAGCTAATAGGAGTGCTTTCTCTGGGCTCGACGGAGCTACAATCTCTGCGTTCAACACAAATTCCTTCATCACAGGCCGTCTTGATTCATCAAGATCAACAATAAGATTTGACGTCACTTTAATATTTTCAAAAACTAGCTTCGAGTTTTCAGCGTACACTTTGAAGGTCGCAACAAAGCAGTTTGTCAGGGCTTGATTGAAGAGATCTTCCGGACTGAGCGCACCACCTGGTCCTGAAAATTCAGGGGGAATGCTCAAGTGACTTTCGCTAAATTTGGATTTGGTTTTCCAATTAGAGTTAATTCCGTTTTGGCTTTCAGTTTCCGAATGAAATTCGACTGGATACTTAATCATGGGTTACTCCTTGTTTCGCAGTAGGGACTGGTTTCGCAATTTTCTTTTCTTCTTGGTAGATACGGTCTGATCAAGGCAAAGGCTTCGTAGCCTAAATCTAAGATGGGCCTGACCCATTTCAAGCGGGCAAGGCGTGCAAACTTGTGATACTTTGGGAGCCTTTCCCAAATAGCTATGAACGCATCAACTCTTGTATGAAGGACACCATCAGAGTTTTGAACATGCATAATTTTATGAACCTGCATTGGATCCAAACCTAATGCGACCGCATTAAACTCTGGTTTTGTAATATCGATAAATTGTAAAGCTTCGCCCCCCTGTTGTTTCCGGTAATGATCAATTTCCCGAGAGCATAAAAGGCACAAACCATCAAAATAAACCGATAATGTCGAATCCGTGGGATTCATGTTTGACCTCCATTGATAGTTCATACTACCATGAACTATTCCTCTATTCAAGGGCGGTAATTTATGAGTCGAGCGGTCACTCAAAAATCTAAAATCGATACAAAAAAACAGCAGGCGCATTTAAAAGCTATGGCGGCTACCGTGGGCGATTTCATTCGATATTGGGGTTTTAGAAGAATTCATGGTCAACTTTGGACTTTAATCTATCTGTCAAAAGACCCGTTAAGCGGCGCCGAACTTTTGCATATGTTGAATGTATCGAAAGCACTTGTCAGCCCTGCCTTGAGTGAACTTTTAGACTATAAACTGATTCGCGTTATTGCAACTGATGGTCGGACAAAGAAATACACCGCCAATCCAGAAGTATTCCAAGTTATTCGAAATATTCTACAACAAAGAGAAAAAAAGCTCTTGGAAAATGCTCAGAAACATTACGAAAAATTGGATACTTTTGAGGGTCATCAATATGATCAGAATTCAAAAATCGAGCATGACCGGCTCGATGCTTTAGGCGAAATGATTTCGGCTGCGGGGTTTGCGTTAGACGTTGTTATCAAAAGCTCCGAGAATGATCCCTTATCAAATTGGACTATCTTGGAAAAAACGATGGACGAAAAAACGAGCTAGATCCAGTACGAGCGAAGAATCAAAACTCTTCAAAAGATAAAAAAATAGGCTGCTCGCTTTCGAAAGCAACCTATTTCAAATTTTTAAAATTATAAATTTAATCTAATGTATTTCCCACTCAGTTTACTATTGGTATGGAAATTCGCTAGAATATTCTCCACTGAATTCAGAAAGGCCGCCTGGCTTTCTTGGACTCTAAGCGATATCACGACCCTTAAAATATTTAAAAGCTGCGAATCCGATGACACCCATCGCAAGCCACAGATAAGGACGTGGTGCTGCTCTCACAGTTCCTATTGCCTTAGTTGAGTAGCTTTGGATTTGTTTCATATAAGGCTTAAGTGGATCGATAGTAGCTTGAACTTCATCTTTAAAGTGCATCAATTTCTCTTTCGAGTCTTGTGCAACGTCTCTTACATGGTGAAGCTTTTGGCTTGTGCCTTCGACTTTTTCTGCTAGGTGTTCCATAGCAGTCTCAAAGCGAGTAATGCTGTTTTGGACAGCTTCTTCAGCTTTTTCAATCGAGCTGCTAATTCCGCCATTATCTTTCCATTTTGAGTCAGTGCGAATCATGGTGATCTCCTTTTGCTGTTGTTTTTAAATCATCAAATTTTCTTTGCACAGTCGCGACTTCTTTTTCCAAAGCTGCTTTTGCGTGAGGCATTTTGATGTCCTCATCTTTAATTTTTTTGAAAGCGCGGTAAGCAAGTGGTCCACCGATTGCCGCGCACACAACTGCTACGATCAATGAACTGAGCCAGTAACGATCCTCTAGCAAAATTCCAAGACCAATTACTAAGAATGCCAAAAACGGAAGAACACTCAAAGCAAGTAAGCTTCCGAACGCTACAACCTGAGTCGTGTGTTTTCCAACGTTCTTTGCGACAAGTTTAAATTCCGTCATCAAAAGATTAATTTCGCTTTGAATAAGATCTTTGGTACTGCTACCAATTTCCTTCATCACTGAAGCGTAAGTTCTTCCATTGAATTCTTGTCGATTGTCTTCACCTGGAAAATTGTTAGTTGCCATATGAATTCCTTTCGTGAAATTGACTAATAGGTTCTCACATATCTACTCAGTGTCTATCACAGCAATAGAGTACAGCAATAGGGATACCAATCTCTTCTGAGGCAAAAGATCAGTTAGAGACTCACATTGAAGATATAAAGACTCATCTTTGGGGTATTTTTTCCTGCTTCAATTTTTATGTTAATGCTTTTCTTTTATTTAGCATATTCGTAAACTATTGAACATGATCAGAGCAAATGTGCCCACTAACATTGAACAGCAAATTAAATCAATTCTAGATAATTCAAATGAGTTGATTAAATGTTGCGATTTTGGAAAAGCAGAATCGCTTTTATTAAAAGCGTGGTTCTTACTTCCCGAACCTAAACTATCTTGGGATTACCATCCGCAAATTTTAGCAAAGCTTCTTATGAACTGCTACACACATTTAAAGGACGCAGGAAAGGCTCATGATTGGATGATCACTGTGCGTGAAGCATACGAGGCGCCCCACATCGGCGACGACCCGTGCGTCGACTTTTGGGAAGCACAAATGAATTATGAATTAGGTCTTCAAGAAGAGGCTTTCAATTCTTTTCACTCGATTTACAAGAAGTTTAAAAAGCGACCATTCAAGGGTCGAGACTCGAAATATCTGGACTTTTATTTTACCAAAGCAAAAGAAAAACAGTTTATCTAGAAGGCAGATACTTCGCTGTTATTATATAAAAAACCTACTCAAATAAGTTAAGTGATTTCATGCAATTTACAATTGCATCCTGTTTCTTAAGATAGGTTCACATTTTTTATAAGAATCTTTAATTTGCGAAAGCAAAGTCTTTGTCACAGGCTGAAGTTCCGAAATGTATTCAAGCTTTTCAAAAAGCGAGCCCAATTCAACCAGTCCAATTGTCACGCTGGCAGATTTCAATGCATGAGAAAAATACTGTACCTGTTTGATGTCTTGATCGTCGATAGACTTTTCGAGTTTTTCAATTAAAATCGGTGTCGAATTAAAATACTCTTCTGCCAAAACTTGGAAGAGTGGCCGGCCTTCGACTTGATAACCCTCTAACTTTTTAATGAACTCTTCTTTTAAAGCTGGGCGCAGCCATTTTTGCAAGACAAGCTCAAGATGAGTAAGATCGATAGGCTTGACGATGTAATCATCCATTCCAACCTGTTCGCAATACTTTCGGTCTTCAACTGTACCATCTGCAGTGATTGCAACAATCGGAATTCGAAAGTTTGATCTTTTTTCATGTGTGCGAATGAGTTGCGTCGCTTCGTATCCATCAATCGGTCGCATCTTGCAGTCCATCAAACAAAGGGCATACTTCCCGGT